>WFNR01000042.1 GCA_015488485.1 Cyclobacteriaceae bacterium
CCGAAGTATTTGTTATCATCTTTGCCCTGCTGTTGTTGTTCGGAGCAAAAAAAATACCCGAACTGGCCAGAGGAATGGGGCGTGGTATCAGAGAGTTTAAAGACGCCACCAAGGAAATCAAGGATGAAATAGACAAGGGTGCCGTAGAGGATGTGCCTGAGAAAAAATAAATGCCGGGCATACCATCCTCTTTAAGCTTTTTTCGCTGCGTTTGCCAATCATTATCTAGCGGGCAAATGTTAACTACAGCCATTTTTTAGGAGCCAGCAGATAGGATATATTCTTAAATTAGTTGAATTTTTCTAATCAAATCAAGGTTTTCTTCGTATAATTGACCGGCAGGATGCTACCATGACGGTATTTTTCCGTTATCATTCTGCTTCAGAATCATTGTATAGTGAAAAAACAGTTTAACATATTATGCTTGCCGGTACTTTTACTTGTAAGCTGGTGGGCCGGCACCATACCTGCCGCAGCACAGGAAGGCCTTCCTGAGGTGGTTCCTTTTCCCGAAGATTACACCTACGAGCTTATAGCCGACCGCCTAAGCTGTATTGAGCAGGAAGTACCCTTGCACTTCAATGAAAAGGTATATGCCTTTATCAATTATTTCGTAGTCAAAGACCGGGCCTATACCCAAAAAGTACTAAATCGCAGCGGCAGGTATTTTCCGGTTATCGAAAAATACCTGGCCAAGTACAATTTACCGGAAGAACTGAAATATCTGGCTATCGTAGAATCGGGCCTCAACCCACAGGCTATTTCGCGGGCCGGAGCTGGCGGGCTATGGCAGTTTATGCCCTATACCGGTCGTACCTACGGCCTGCACCAGGACTGGTATTTGGACGAGCGCTTCGACCCCGAAAAATCCACCGAGGCGGCCTGTCGTTATTTGTCCATGCTATACAATATGTTTGGCGACTGGGAGCTGGCCCTGGCAGCCTACAACTCCGGCCCCGGCAACGTACGCAGAGCCATGCGCAGGTCGGGTTATAAAAAAACATTCTGGGAGATTTACCGCTACTTACCGCGTGAAACACGCTCGTACGTGCCGCAATATGTGGCAGTAACCTATGTATTCAACTATGCTGAAGAGCACAATTTCGATTTGCAGCAACAACAATACCTGCCGGCTACCGATACCGTGCTGGTAAAAGGCTTTGTTAACCTGAAAACCCTGGCCGCCAGTCTGGATATATGCTACGAAGACCTGCGGCTGGTAAACCCCACCTTGAAAAGGTTTGGTCTGAAAAGCGAAAACCGCCATTATCCGCTCCGGCTACCGGTAGAAGTAACCGATTATTTCAGGCAGCAACGTGACTCGTTGTTGCAGGTGGCCGCAGCCAGCGGTAAAAAAGAGCTTGAGTACCTTGCGCGCCACACCATTGGCAGTACCTATGGCCGCCAGCGGATAGTGTACCGTGTGAAGAGTGGCGATGTGCTTGGCACCATTGCCCAGCGCTACCGCGTCAGGGTGTCGGACATCCGCAAATGGAACCACCTGCGCGGCAACCTGATCAGAGTGGGCCAGCGCCTTAATATCTGGGTGTACCCGGGCAGCCAGCCGGTGGCCGTAACCAGGCGCAGCCAGCCTACCAACCCACCACCCGACTATTCCGGCAAAAAAATTTACATCGTGCAGCCGGGTGACACGCTCTGGGATATCGCCCGCAAATACGAAGGGCTCGATATTGAAAAACTCAAAAAGCTCAACAACCTGAAGAGCACCAGGATTAAACCGGGTCAAAAGCTCATAGTTGGCTAACTTTTACGGGTAAAATTCATTAACTTTACATTATTAAACGAATGTTCTATGGTACGAAATATTTTATTTAAAATAACGATATTTATTTTTATTTCTTTGTTTGTTGGTACGGCATGTGAAGTTGAAGAAAGCTCCGGACGACTGCTAGGGCCGGCTTCCGGTACACCGGGAGAAATAATAGTGGTAATGGATTCGATACAATGGCAGGGTGAGTTGGGCGAGGCCCTGCGCGAGGCTCTGGAAACCGATGTGCCCGGTGTGTCCAGAAGCGAACCGATGTTTACCGTGCGTTATATCGAACCTTCACGCTTCAACTCGGTGCTCCAGAAAGCCGCCAATCTCATCTTTGTGGCTACGCTCGACAGCAAAACCGAAGGCGGGCGTATCGTGCGCAACTTCATGACCAAGAACTATATCCAGGAGCATCCCGACAAATTCATCATCTCGCAAAAAGACATTTATGCTTCCGGCCAGAATGCCTTGTACTTGTTTTCAGCCAGCGAGAAAGAGCTGGCACAGCATATCCGTGACAACAAAGAGGTAATCCGCAGCTTTTTTAACAAAAAAGAAATAGAACGCCTGAAAAAGAAGCTATACCGCAATGGTGAGCAGAAGAAAGTAGAAGAATATCTTGCCAATAAGTATGGCTATACCATTCGTATTCCGGCCGGCTATCAGATTGCTGCCGATGACTCGGCTTTTTTCTGGCTACGCAAGCCGGGGCCATATGACCTGAGTGTATTTATCACCTACAAGCCTTATCATAGCGAAGAGCAGCTCTCCGATGCCGGGCTGATAGCTTTCCGCGACAGCATTACCTTTGTCAAAATATTCGAAGACCCGGCCGACCCGGCCACCTACACCCGGGTAGATACCACACACAACGACACCATGTTCAAAACCATTGATTTTAACGGTCATTATGCCCGTACCATGCGCGGTATCTGGTACTCCAATACCAAAACCCTGGGAGGTGCTTTCACCAGTATAGTGGTGCTTGATGAAAAGGCCGGCCGCCTTTATTTGATCGATGGATTTGTGATAGCGCCCAACAAAGACAAAAGTGCTTCTTTACGTGAACTGGAAACCATTATCTCAACTTTTAAGGTTGTTGACCAGAAAGAGGCCCCCGATAAAAAACAGGCCTCCTGATTCCCCTTTGCATCCGTAAACGAACGGATGTTTTTATTTTTTTGTTTATCTGTTAATGACAACGGATGCCGTTCGGCAGCCATAATTCAAATGATATGAAGATTGATATCAATGAAAAGGACGCCCTGGAGTATCATGAATTTGATCAACCGGGCAAAATTGAAGTTGTTCCCACCAAAGTACTGAGCTCTCAGTTAGACCTCGCTCTGGCTTATTCGCCCGGGGTAGCTATCCCCTGCAAGGCGATAGAAAAAAACAAGCTTGATGTGTACCGCTATACGGCCAAAGGCAACCTGGTAGGCGTGGTTACCAACGGCACGGCCGTACTGGGGCTGGGCAATATAGGAGCTGATGCTTCCAAGCCGGTGATGGAAGGCAAAGGGGTTCTTTTTAAAAAATTTGCCGGCATTGATGTATTTGATATCGAGGTGGATTGCACCGACCCCGATGAGTTTATCCGCATCGTAAAAGCCCTGGAGCCTACTTTTGGCGGCATCAACCTGGAGGATATCAAAGCCCCCGAAAGTTTCAAAATAGAAGAAACCCTGCGCAAGGAGATGAATATCCCCGTAATGCATGACGACCAGCACGGCACGGCCATTATTTCGGCTGCTGCCCTGCTCAATGCCCTGGAACTGGCCGGCAAGAAGATAGAAGAAGTAAAGATGGTGGTAAACGGTGCCGGTGCGGCAGCCATATCGTGTGCCAAACTATACATAGCCCTGGGCCTGAAAAAAGAAAACCTGCTTATGGTGGACAGCAAAGGGGTGATAACCACTACGCGCAAAAACCTGAGCCCGTATAAGCAATATTTTGCCCGCGATACCAAGCTCAAAACCCTGCAGCAAGCTATTAAAGGAGCTGATGTGTTTGTCGGTCTGTCGGTAGCCGATGTGCTCAAGCCAGCCGACTTGTTGCAGATGAACGACAATCCGGTGGTGTTTGCGCTGGCCAACCCTGATCCGGAGATAGCCTACGAAGTAGCCATAGAAACGCGCCCCGACCTGATAATGGCCACCGGGCGCTCCGACCACCCCAACCAGGTGAACAACGTGCTGGGCTTCCCATACATATTTCGGGGCGCTCTGGATGTGATGGCCACCGAGATCAACGAAGAAATGAAGCTGGCGGCCGTAAGGGCACTGGCTGAGCTGGCTAAAGAACCCGTGCCGGAAATCGTGAAGCGGGCCTACAACGACCGCACCATGACATTTGGTCGCAACTATTTGATACCCAAACCACTGGATCCGCGCCTGATCACTACAGTAGCTCCGGCAGTAGCCAAAGCAGCTATTGCATCCAAGGTGAGCCGCAAAACCATTGACGACTGGGATATGTACGAGCAGGAGTTGCAGTCGCGCCTGGGCATAGACCAGAAGCTGATGATGAGTGTAATCGCCCGCGCCCGCAACAACCCGCAGCGGGTTATTTTTACCGAAGGCGACCACTATAAAATTGTCAAAGCAGCCGAAACCATCAAACTGGAAGGTATAGCCCAACCCATCCTGCTGGGTGATCGCAAGAAAATAAAGAAGATTTTCAAAGATTACCATATTCAGCTTGACGACAGCCATATTGTCGATTTGCATGAACCTGAAAATGCCGAAAAACTACAACGCTTTGCCGGTGTTTTTTATGAAATGCGCAAGCGCAAAGGCCTTACCTACGATGAATGCTACAAGCTGATGCAAAGCCGCAACTACTTCGGCAATATGATGCTGCACGAAGATGAAGGCGATGCCCTTATCTCAGGTCTTACCAAAGAATATTCAAAAAATCTGAGTCCGGCCCTGCAGATAATCGGGGTAGCCGATGGTTACAAAAAAGTATCGGGCATGCTGATTATTTCACGCAAAAACCAGAACTATTTCTTTGCTGATACCACCGTGCAGGAAGACCCCAGTGTAGAAGACCTGGTAGAAATCATCGACCTGACAGCACAAGCTGTGCGTATCTTCCATTATGAACCGCATATTGCCGTACTCTCTTACAGCAACTTCGGTTCGGCCAAAGGCGAGGTGCCCTTGAAAGCCAAAAAGGCGGTAGAACTGGCCAAAGAGCGCTTTCCCGACCTGATTATCGATGGCGATATCCAGGCCAATATTGCCGTAAACAAGCAAATTCAACAAGAGGTGTACCCTTTCAGCCGCCTGGCCGAAACAGGCGCCAACACCCTGGTCTTCCCCAACCTGGCATCGGGCAATATTGCCTACAAGCTGGTGATGGAACTGGGCGGGGCCCATGCCATCGGCCCTATCCTTATGGGCATGAAAAAACCAGTTCATATCATGCAAATGGGCAGTTCTATCAGGGAAATTGTTAATATTGCGGCTATAGCTGTGCTGCATGCACAAATTCTGAAGAAAGAAAAGTGATAGCTTTTATCAAGGGGCGTTTGGTGCACAAGGAAGCCACGCATGTCGTAATCGATGTAGGTGGGGTAGGTTATCATATTTTTGTGTCGCTTTACACCTACAGCCAGATCAAAGACCGCGAAGACTGCCTGCTTTATACTTATTTTCATGTAAAGGAAGACACCCAGGCACTCTACGGTTTTTTGAATGAAGCCGACAAGCAGTTCTTTATGGATCTGATATCGGTCTCGGGCATCGGCCCCAATACGGCTCTGGTAATGCAATCTTCGCTTACTACCAATGAACTGAAAGCGGCCATTGTAAGTGAGGATGTAACCACCATTCAGGGCATCAAAGGAATAGGTGCCAAAACCGCCCAGCGTGTTATTCTTGAGCTCAAAGACAAAATCAAAAAACAAGGAATTTCGGCCGAAACGGTAGATTTTTCCGGCAAAATTGATAATAATATGCGTGAAGAGGCGTTGTCAGCTTTGGTAATGTTGGGCATCAGCAAAGCAGCAGCGCAAAAAAGCATTGATGCTGTTCTACGAAGATCGGAAAATAACATTACTTTGGAAGAATTAATAAAGCGCGCATTACAACCTTCTTAACGCATCAATTCACTGTTGGTACCACGGTTGCACAAACGGATAGTATCACTTCTGCTGGTATCAGTGCCATTGCTTGTGCTATCCGGCAGTTTGTTTGCACAGCAAGCCGACAGCACCCGCAGCACCGTACGATCGCGCTACGATAGCCTGCACAACCAGCCTTATACTCCTTCCAGTCGTCCTGATTTTGAGCCGCACGATCGCCTGGGCGACCCATTCTCCAACCATATCGGACACTCTCCGCTGCTCTATGGTGATCCCCCCGGCTTGCAATTGCAGGTTGAACTGGATACCGGTTTAAACTTCTCACTCACCGAGCGAATCGGCAATTTCGACTACCGACCGCCTATTATCATCCCTTTCGAGGACTACTCGCGCTACCATACCGAAATGCTCATCAAACATTACTGGCAGGAGCGCTCAGCAGCAGTGGATGGGGAATCGGCAGTAGCCAGTAAGAGGCTTATCCCCAAAATCTATATCAGTCCTGCTTTCGACCGGCTGTTTGGAGGCAGCTATGTAGAGATCAACCCGCGTGGTATGGTAAACCTCGACTTTGGCGGGCGTTTTCAGCGCATCAACAACCCGTCTATCCCCATCCGCCAGCAACGCAACGGGGGCTTTGAGTTCGACCAGCAAATAAGCATGAACATTGTGGGCAAGATTGGTGAAAAGCTGAAAGTGACGGCCAACTTTGACAACAACAATTCATTCGATTTCCAAAACAACCTGAAAGTAGAGTTTACCGGATTTGAAGAAGATATCATCAAGAAGCTTGAGATCGGCAATGTGAGCATGCCTATCAACAACAGCCTGATTACCGGAGCACAAAACCTGTTCGGACTGAAAACCCAGTTGCAATTTGGTAAGCTATACATTACAGCAGTGGCCTCTACCCAGCGTGGTAAACAAGACCAGGTAACGGTAGAAGGCGGGGGTGTGCAAAGCCGGGAGTTTCAGATCAAGGCCTCTGATTATGACGAAAACCGCCACTTTTTTCTGGGGCATTTCTTTCGCGACAATTATGAGAAATGGCTACGTAACATCCCACAAATCACCTCCGGTGTAAAGGTAACAAGGGTTGAAGTTTACATTATAAACCGCAACAACGACACGCGCTCGCAGCGCAATATTGTGGCCTTCATGGATTTGGGCGAAGGCAAGGTTATCTATCAGCAAAATGACGGCCAGGTAATGCCGGGGCTGGGCGATGTACCCAACCAGAACGATGCCAACCGCCTGTTTGGCAACCTCAATAATATTACCCGTGATGTAAACCAGATAGATGATGTGCTGAATGCCCCGCCTTTCAATATGGTAAAAGCCACGCACTACGATAAAATAAATGGCGCCCGTAAGCTCGATGAGCGTGAATACACCTTTCATCCCGAGCTGGGCTATATTTCGCTCAATCGCAAACTCAATAGCGATGAAGTACTGGCGGTAGCTTATGAGTACAGCTACAACGGCCGCATTTACAAAGTGGGTGAGCTTACCGAAGACTACATCAACCGCCCCGAAGACGAGGTGATTTTCATGAAAATGCTGCGCCCCAGCAAAATAGCTACACGCGATCAGCTCAACAGGCGTATTCCTACCTGGGATTTGATGATGAAAAACGTATACAACCTGAATGCCAGCCAGGTAAACCGTGAGGGTTTTCAGCTACGCATTACCTACCGCGATGATGTAACCGGCCAGGACAAACCAACCCTGAATGAAGGAGTAAACACCAAGGATGTGCCGCTGATAGAGCTGATGAAGCTGGACCGCCTCAACGTGAATGGCGACCCACCCAAAGATGGCAATTTCGACTTCGTAGAAAATGTCACCATCAACACCATTACCGGAACCGTATTCTTTCCGGTGTTGGAACCCTTCGGCTCGCATCTGCGTAGCCTCTTCGAGCCCAATGAAGCCGAGTTGGTGCAACGTTATGTATATGACACCCTGTACGGCACCACCAAAGCCGATGCCCAACTGGACGTAACCAAAGATAAATTCTTTCTGTCAGGCTCACTCATGTCGGGCTCTGCCAGCGAAATCATGCTGGATGGTATCAATATTGCCGAGGGTTCGGTAATTGTTACGGCCGGGGGCATCCGGCTTACCGAAGGTGTGGACTATACAGTCGATTACAATTTCGGTAAGGTAAAGATCATCAACGAGAGTATCCTGAACTCAGGCAAAAACATACAGGTAACCTACGAAAAGGGCGATCTGTTTAACTTCCAGACACGCAGCCTGATTGGCGGCCGGGCCGAATACCGCCTGAATGACGATATTAATTTTGGCGCCACCATGCTTTACCACTACGAAAGACCGCTTTATACCCGGCCTTCCATCGGTAATGAGCCCCCCAAAAACACCAAATACGGTCTGGATGTGAATATGAAAACCCAGTCGCGCTTTCTTACCAAGCTGATCGATGCCATTCCGCTCATCCAGACCAAGGAGATGTCGCAGGTAACCTTTAACGGAGAATTTGCTCAGTTGCTGCCCGGCACCTCCAACCTGGTGAATGGTGAAGGCACATCGTATATAGATGATTTTGAAAACACCGTAACCCCTTACGGCCTGAGCAACCGGCTGCACTGGAAGCTGGCCGCCACCCCGGTTACTCCCGACAACCAGTTCGACCCCAGCAATGGCCAAACAGACGACATACGTGCCGGCTACAAAAGGGCCAAGCTGGCCTGGTATGTAATTGACAACATCTTTTACCGCAGCGGGGGCCTGGCCAAGCCACCCAACATTGGCGACCAGGACCTGCTCAACCATTATGTACGACCGGTAGAGCCTCAGGAGATTTTCACCCAAAAGCAACGTGAGGTAATCAACACCAATTACCCGATTTTCGATTTGGCCTACTACCCTACCGAGCGCGGCCCCTACAACTTCAATCCCGACCTTACCAGCCAGGGGCAGCTCAAAGACCCGCAGAGCAACTGGGCCGGTATTACCACGGCCATCCGCAATGAGGTCGATTTCGACAAATCGAATATCGAATATATAGAATTCTGGCTGATGGACCCGTTTATCCAGAGCCCCAACGGGGTAATAGATGACGGCAGCCCCAATCCGCAACCCAACTCCACAGGTGGCGAGTTGGTATTCAACCTGGGAAGTGTATCGGAAGACGTGATACGCGACCGCAGGATGGCCTTTGAAAACGGCTTGCCACCCGATGGCGTAAAAACCCCTGAAAATGTAACCGAAACCAACTGGGGCTATGTAACCAACCAGCAGTACATCAACAATGCCTTTAACAACGAACCGGGAGCACGTGTGTACCAGGACATAGGCCTTGATGGCCTCAGCGACAACGAAGAGCTCGATAAATTTCTGGATTTTGTCAACAACCTGCCTCCCAACCTGGCACCCGATAAACTCGACCAGATCCGGCAAGACCCGGCAGCCGACAACTTTAAGTATTTTCTGGGTCCAGAGCATGACCAGAATGATGCCAAAATTCTGGAACGCTATAAGAACTTCAACGGCCTCGACCAAAACTCTCCCGACCTGAGTAGCAACCAACTGCCCTACTCGCCATCAGGTACCACCCTGCCCGACAATGAAGACCTGAATATCGATAACACCCTGAGTGATCTGGAAGAGTACTACGAGTATCGTGTAAATTTACGCCCCGGGCAGTTGGATGTAGGACAAGGCCGTATTGTTGACAAGGTTACCAATATTATAAATGGCGATGAGGTAAACTGGTATTTATTCAGGATACCGGTACGCCAACCCGACCGGGTGGTGGGTAATATCTCCGGATTTAAATCC
Organism: Cyclobacteriaceae bacterium; assembly: GCA_015488485.1. Taxonomy (GTDB): domain Bacteria; phylum Bacteroidota; class Bacteroidia; order Cytophagales; family Cyclobacteriaceae; genus S012-113. Next base: position 9,672 of record WFNR01000042.1, read on the forward strand.
ATCCGCTATGTGCGCATGTACTTCACGGGCTGGTCGCAGCCGGTGGTACTGCGCACCGCCAACCTGCGCCTGGTAGGCTCGCAATGGAGGCGCTACGAAGGCAACCTCGACAGCAAGCGCTTTGACGAAATACCCGAAACCAAAGACAGCCGCTTTACCATATCGGTAGTCAATATCGAAGAAAACGGCCAGGGGGGCGAATCGCGTATTCCATACGTACTACCTCCAGGTATCATCCGCGACCGCGATAACACCTCGGTAATCGAGCGCAGGCTGAACGAGCAGTCGATGCAGCTCTGTGTGGAAGACCTGGCCGACAAAACCGCCCAGGCGGCCTTCAAGAACATTGACCTGAATCTGGTGAACTACGGCCGCGTAAAGATGTTTATCCACGCTCAAAGCAACAGCGCCAACGATGACGACCTGCGTGCCTTTTTACGATTGGGCACCGGTTTCGACAATTATTATGAAATAGAAGTACCGCTTAAAATAACCCGGGTAGGCACCAGCGACCCGGCTGAAATTTGGCCGGTTGAAAATGAAATCAACATGCCATTCAATGAACTTTACAAGGCCAAATCAGCCCGTAACGCCAGCGGCATTTCTCTCGACCTGCCCTTTACCACCACCTACAACCAATACAAAATAACTGTAGTGGGTAACCCCAGGCTGAGTACCGTTACCAACCTGATGATAGGTATTCGCAACCCTGAAAGCCCCAATGAAAACAGCTACGATGCCTGCATCTGGGTAAACGAACTGCGCGTGACGGACTTTAACCGCAAGGCCGGTTGGGCAACCAAAGGCAATCTCAATCTCAAGCTGGCCGACTTTGCCAACATCACCGCCACCGGCCGCTATACGGCCTTTGGCTTCGGCAGCGTACAATCGCGCATTGGCGAGCGCACCCAGGAAACCACCCTGGAGTATGACATAACGGGCAACGTAAACCTCGACAAGTTTTTACCTTCCAAACTGGGTATAAAAGTACCGGTATTCGCCAGCTACGAGAGCAAGACCATCACCCCGGAGTACGACCCGCTCGATTCGGATATTCCCCTGAAAAGCAGTATTGAAGCCAAAGGTGACGAAAAGGCTCAAGAAGAGTACAAAAACACCGTAATTGACAAAACAGAGCAAAAGAGCATAAACCTGTCGAATGTGCGTAAAGAGTACACCAACAACGAAAAACCCAAGCGGTTTTATGATATTGAGAACCTAAGCCTCTCGTTTGCCTACTCGGAAAAAAGCCGCAGTAACTACAACATCGAATCTTACCAAAATCGCAATTACTCCGGCTCGGTAGCCTATACTTTCAATGGTCAGGAGAAAAGTATTGAACCCTTTAAGGAAGTAGAATGGCTGAAATCGAACTGGTTAAAGCTCATCAAGGATTTTAATTTCAATCCGGTTATTGCCAACGTTACCCTGCGCGGTGAGCTAAGGCGTACCTTTATCAAAACGCAGTACCGCAATAAAGATCTGACGGCCATCGGGGTGGAACCCAACTACGAAAAGTCCTTTACGTTCAACCGCATCTATGGGCTCAAGTGGAACATTACCAAGTCATTGGCCTTTGACTATAATGCCCGTGCCAACGCCCTGGTAGATGAGCCGGCCGGGGATTTAACCAGCGAAGGCCGGGAAATTATGATCAATAATCTCAAAGGGTTTGGCCGTATGAAACGTTTTGATCAGAAGCTCAGCGCCAATTACAAGATCCCGCTCGATAAGCTGCCCATCACCGACTGGACCAACGCTGACCTGCGATATTCGGTCGGCTACGTATGGACATCCGGAGCCCTTGACCAGATAGACACCCTGGGCAACGTAATTGAAAACAGCCGTACCATCAGCGCTACCGGCAAATTCGACCTGGTGAAGCTATACAACAAGGTGCCTTATCTGAAAAAGATCAACCAGCCACCCCGCAGGCGCTCTTCCAGACGTCCACCACCACGGGCGGCTACTACCGATACGGTCAGGGTAAAAAAGGAAAGCAAGGTGTTAAATAGCTTCGTGCGCTTTTTGATGATGGTGCGCTCGGTGAATGTGAGCTACAGCATTAAAGACGGTACCAGCCTGCCGGGCTTTCGCAAAAGCCCTTACCTGCTGGGTATGGATACCACCTGGTCTTCGCCCGGCACCGATTTCATTCTGGGCAGCCAGGACCCTAACATCCGTTACCGGGCGGCCAACAACGGTTGGCTGGTTGACAACCCGGACCTTACCATGCCTTTCCGCCAACTGCAAACCATAGACCTGAATATCAAGGGTATCATAGAGCCGGCCCGGTTTTTTAAAATACAGGTGGACTTAAAGAAAAATAAAACTGCCCAGTATCAGGAGATATTCCGCACCGATACCCTGGGCGCCTACGGGTCGTTCAATCCCACCCGCTCAGGTACGTATAGTATTACCTTTTTACCTATCAAGACCGCTTTTGCCATAGACGACCCCGACAACATTTCGCCCTTGTTTGAAAACTTCATCAAATATCGCGCGGAGATAGCCCAAAGATTGTTTGAGCAAACCGGCATCAACTACGGCAAAGACCACCAGGATGTGCTGATTCCGGCCTTTATAGCCTCCTATACCGGTACGGCAGCCGGAGAGGTTAGCCTGAGTAGCTTTCCGCGCATACCGCTACCCAACTGGCGGCTCGATTATTCCGGTCTGGGCAAGCTACCCGGTATGCGCAAATATTTTTCTTCTTTCACCATTACTCATGCCTATTCGGCTACCTTTAATATAGGCAATTATACCAACTCGCTCCTTTATGACGACCCCAATCTGCTGTTACTCAGCAATGAGGTGGAAAACACCAAACCAGGAGACAAGACCAACCAGGAAGGAGAATACGTACCCCGATTTGTGATGCAGCAGGTAATTATAACCGAACGCTTTGCCCCTCTGCTTAAAATAAGCATGCGCACACGCTCCAAACTAAGCGCCTCGGTAGAGTACAAAACCGAGCGTAATCTGGCCCTCAACCTATCAAACAACCAGCTTACCGAGCTTAACAGCAAAGATATTGTACTCTCTCTGGGCTTTACCAAAAACAATGTAAGGGTACCGTTCAGGGTGCAGGGGCGGGTAAAAACCCTGAAAAATGACATGGATTTCCGGCTTGATCTTACTATCAAGGATACCAAAACCATCCAGCGTAAGTTCAACGAAACGGCCAACGGAGAAGAGGTGTCGGTCAATACCATTACCAACGGCAATGTTAATATTCAAGTGCGGCCTAACGTAGCCTATGCCCTCAACAACCGCCTTACCCTGCAGTTTTACTACGAGCGCACCATCAACCAACCCAGGGTTACCACCTCCTTCCGCAGAACCACCACCGCCTTTGGCGTACAGGTGCGCTTCAGCCTGGCACAGTAAGCACTGCCAGCCCTCTTGCCTGACGGAAAAATAACCGGCAGAATTTCCGGGTTCGGTAGAATTAACTACCTTTGATAGTGTATCATTTTTAAACTTATATGTTATGAATATCCCCGAAGAACTGCTTTATACCAAAGACCACGAGTGGATTAAGATAGAAGGCAACACAGCTACCGTAGGTATTACCGATTTTGCCCAGCGCGAGCTAGGAGATATCGTATTCGTAGAGGTGGATACCGAGGGCGAAGAACTGAATGCCGGAGATGCTTTCGGCACTATCGAAGCCGTAAAGACCGTATCGGATCTGTTTATGCCGGTAGCCGGCACCGTTAAAGAGGTAAACCCTGCCTTGGAAGACAGCCCGGAGATCATCAACCAGGACCCCTATGGTGAAGGCTGGCTGGTAAAGCTGAAGGTAGGCGATGCCGATACCGGTGAGTTGCTAAGTGCTGCCCAGTACAAAGAGTTGATTGGAGAATAAACTACTTAACAGGATTATCAAGTACAGTACCCATCTGTATGGCGGATGGGTACTTTTTATTGCCCTGCTCACCCTGCTGCCGGCAAGTGTGGTCAATATTATCGATTGGAATTTTATGTCGATCGACAAGCTGGCCCATCTCTTTATGTTTACAGTTATGGCTATCCTGGGCAGTATTCACTTTCGCTACGGTCGCTGGCCCGGCCGGCTCACTTACCCTGCCCTTACCAGTTTGATTACCGCCTGGCTGTATGGCACCTTGCTCGAGTACACTCAGGCACTGGTACCTTCCCGCACCTTCGATTATGCCGATCTCACAGCCAACTTTGCCGGTGCAGTGCTGGGTATTTTCCTTCTCAAATGGCTGATCGCCCCTAACTGGCACTAAGCCTGCTTCCAACTATCCGGTTGTTGCCAAGGTCTACTTATAAAAGACCATACCGCTACCAACCAAAACTTGCAACTATGGAAGCCAAAAAGAATCCCCGTTACTCCTTAAAGAACCTGCAGCCAGTATTTTTCCGTATCGGATTGATTATTAGCTTGTTGCTGACCATTATAGCTTTCGAATGGCGGCAGCCGTACGATACGGAAATCTTGTTTACCACCCCTACCGAAACAGAATTTCCCGAGATGTTCGATATTCCGCTCACCCGGATTCCCCAGCCACCTCCGCCCCCGAAAAAAATGATAGTGGTAGAAGATGACCAACCGGTAGAGAAGATTGATATAATAGATATCGATTTTATCGAAGATTTGAGTATCGATGTAATTCCCGATATACCGGAGGAGCCGGAGGAGACCCCGCTACCTTATACCTGGCATGCCGATCAGCCGGCCACCTTTCCGGGTGGACTGGATGCCTTTTACAAATATGTAGGAGCAAATCTGCATTACCCCGAAAAGGCCAGGAAGCTGGGTATCGAAGGGCGCGTATTGCTGGCCTTTGTTATTGGCCCGGAAGGCACCCTTGAAGAAATTAAGGTGTTGCAGGGTATCGGTGCCGGTTGCGATGAAGAAGCCATACGCGTACTGCAAAATGCCCCCAGGTGGAACCCGCCCAAACAACGCGGGCGGCCGGTTAAACAACGCATGGTTTTACCTGTAATCTTCAAGCTTCAATAAAATATATTACTGCACACCTTGAATCTTATGAAATAACATGACAGAATCAAGCAGGCCGAACTTGTACTTTTTGGCGAAAACAATTCAGGAAAAAACGATTTTTTTAACATTTTATAAAAATCAGCGTATTTATATAATAAGATTGTAAGTATATTTGAGGTTTGAGGAGTAGAACAATTGAATTAAGATTATGGAATTAAAGAAAAACCCCGAGGTAGATCTGACAAAAAAATCAGGTTTGTTTCTCAACATCGGCTTTGTTATCAGCCTTTTGCTGGTAATTGTTGCTTTTGAATGGAAGAGCTATGATGACGGGGAAATTATGGATTTGGGCTCTGTAAATGACGATTTTGAAGAGCTGGCGGAGATACCGCTTACCGAGCAGCCACCGCCACCGCCACCCAAAATACAGCAACCGGAAATTATCGAAATTCCGGATGAAGAAGAAATTGAAGAAGAAATCGAACTTGACCTGGATGTAGAAATTACCGAAGATACTGAGATTGAAGAGGTGATTTTTGAAGAGCCCGAGGAAGAGGAAGATGTAGAGCAGATCTTTGAGATCGTGGAAAGCCCTGCTACCTTCCCTGGAGGTGTACAGGCATTTTATCAGTATGTGCAAAAGAATATGAAGTATCCGGCTCAGGCCAGGCGCATGGGTGTAGAAGGCCGGGTGTTCGTACGTTTTGTAGTAGGCAAAGACGGCAGCATTACCGATGTAGAGGTGATGCGCGGTATCGGGGCCGGCTGTGATGAAGAAGCCGTAAGGGTGCTGAAGAATTCACCCAAATGGAACCCTCCCAAGCAAAGAGGGCGGCCGGTTAAGCAACGTATGGTGCTGCCGATCACCTTTAAGCTGAACAACTAGAACATCAAAAAAAATCCCGCTGCTGGTGGGATTTTTTC
>WFNR01000043.1 GCA_015488485.1 Cyclobacteriaceae bacterium
CGGTATATCAACACCGATGACGATGTCGTGCTCGAGGTGGTCAACACCCTCACACCAGGCAATACCTACTACATCTCTGTCGATAACAACTACTCCGGCTATCGAGGCTCCTTTACCCTGTGCCTGGAAGACAACAATATCTCTTACGATTACTACGAAGGGGCTATCGAGTTAACAGATATCAATAATTATTGTTCTGCAGATGCGGCTTATACTACCTACGGTATGACGGCCGATAAAAATGCCGCCTCCTGCTGGAATACCTCCCCCAACTATAATGTTTGGTTTAAATTTACTGCTACCACTCCTTTTATAGATATAGATGTTAAACGTGGTGGATCGCTGGGCTCAATTAGGCGTATCAATGTAGCCCTGTGGGAAAGTGACGGAGTAACACAAATAGCGTGTAATAGATACATAAATACTGATGATAATGTTTCTGTTGGGGCGACTACACTCACGCCTGGGAATACATACTTCATTTCAGTAGACAACAATTATTCTGGATACAGGGGCAGTTTTACTTTATGTGTAAACGATGAGCCGGACTATGACTTCTATGAGGGTGCCATTACACTAACCGACCTGAATAATTGGTGTTCCAGTGATGCAGCTTATACTACTACCGGAGCAACTGGCGATAAAAATGCCGCCTCCTGCTGGAACACCTCCCCTAATTATAATCGTTGGTTTAAGTTTACTGCTATCTCACCAAATGTAACTATCCAGGTACAAAGGGGTGGTAGCAAAGGTACTATTCGAAGAATTAACCTGGCCTTGTGGGCAAGTGACGGCACTACCGAATTAGCCTGCAGTCGATATATTAATTCCAACGATAATGTAAGTATCAGTTATTCAGCATTAACACCGGGCAACACTTATTACATTTCTGTGGACAATAACTACTCTGGTTATCGCGGTAGTTTTACTCTTTGTGTAAACAATATTGATCAAATATACTATTCCCGGGCATCAGGAACCTGGAATGATCCCAACACCTGGTCAACAACCGGCATAGGAGGACCTCCCGCTGCCGATTATCCGCAAACGGGAGATGTTGTCTATATTGAGGGACATTATATTACTCTTACTACTAATGAATCAGTAGCCGAAGTAAACTTTACGGCTAATACCAATACCACAGGTCTGTTGATTAACAATAGCTCTTTAATAGTTAGTGGCAATTTTTCGGCTACCAATCCGGGCAATAATATAGATCTGGCTTTTACTCTGATTAATAGTTCACTTTCTGTGAACAACAACATGATATTTATCCGAAATGGTGGCAATGCCGATATTTCAATGTCTATGAGCAATTCTACATTGCTGGTTAATAATGATATGACGATATCTTCTGGAGCTGGCTCAGGCAACAACACCTTTTCGGTGAGCACGCTATCAACGCTAACGGTTAATAATAATCTAACTTTAAGTAATACGGGTGGACCTAAAACTACCATCACCATTGATAACTCAAATACTACCGTAAAGGAAAATTTAATCTTTTCAGCAACTACCGATAATAAGGTGGAAATATCCCTGACCAACGCAGCCAATTTGTTTTTGGAACGCGACATAGTTCAAGGAAGCCCGGCTTATGGTATTTTATCCAGTACAGGCGGCTCCACGGTGGTATATGGTAGTCCTAATTATCTTCAAACCATGGCCTCTACAGCCGGTAGTGGTACTGGCGATGCCATTAGTTATGAAAATGTTACAATTAACAACAGTCGTATCACGACTCCTCAGGTTACACTTGGTGGCCCTGTAACCATCACTGGCATCCTCACCTTTATTGACGGAGAAGTAGCCAGCACCTCTACCAACCTACTCACCATCGCTGCCGGTGGTAGTGTAACCGGAGCCTCTGCCGCCAGCTTTGTGGATGGCCCGATAAAAAAGGTTGGTAATACCGATTTTGAATTTCCAGTGGGTGATAACAATTTCTGGCAGCCTATTGCTATTACCAACCTGACCGGTGATGCTGCCACCGAGTTTACAGCTCAATATTTTGAACAAACCCCTCCCGATAATCTAAATTTAAAATCGCCTGACCCAAATGGTGATTTGAATAATATCAGCGGTCTGGAGTATTGGGAGCTAAGCAATACCGGTACAGCCTCACAAGCGGATATTACCCTGTATTGGAAAGACCAAACCCGAAGTGATATTGATAATGGTCCCGATCTGCAAATTGCTCATTATACAGGTACGGAATGGGAGAACCTGGGGCAATCAAGCATCAATTTTGCTGATCCCGGTTCCATAACAGTAACAGGAGTCAGTAGCTTTAGTCCTTTCACTTTTGGGTCATTATCCAGTTCTTTCAATGCACTACCGGTGGAACTAATCTCATTTGAAGCCAAAACTAATCTGGCAAATATTGAATTGAACTGGGCAACAGCTTCAGAATATAATAATGATTATTTCGAGTTGGAAAAATCAGCCGATGCCGAAGACTGGCAGGTAATTGGACAGGTTTCTGGTCAAGGCAGCAGCCAGCATATTACTCAGTACCGCTTTATCGACCAGTTCCCATTTGCCGGTCTCCAGTATTACCGCCTCAAGCAAGTCGATTTTGATGGCAGTTACACATATTCCAAGACCATTTTGGCTGAACATCCTGGCACTGATACACCGCTATTCCAGGTATTCCCCAATCCGGTTACTACCAACCAAATTCAAATCAAAGCGCTTACCTTTGATAAGATTACTGATTTACAAATAATAGATTTACAAGGAAAAGGAATAAAGGTCATTGTGAAAGAACTAAACCGGGGAACATATATGGCCGATTTATCGGAACTACCACAAGGCCTGTATGTAACCATTATCCATACAGCCAGGGGTACTTATCGTACCAAATTACTCAAACTGTAAAGCTGCCAAGAAAATTGCCCGGCAACCGGCTGTCTGACACGACCGGTGCACGGGCAATACCAAATTGGATATAAAACCCAATCCCCCTGGTTTGGTAAGCGGCAGGATCGTTTACCCTGCCGGCATACCAATTTCTTTTATGGCGTAAAAGAGCCTAATCCACATTATCATGCAGAAACTTATTGTTACCCAAAATCTGATTGTCCTCATTGAGGCTCAGGCGCGAAATGTTTTGCTCGGATGAGTGCGGCACATCCGACAGATGTACATTCCTGCGTTTGTAAGCCGGTATGTCCAGCCTTTCTTTGATATCATCCGATTCCAGTGGCTTATGATGCTTGCTGCTCAGGCGCTCTACACGCTCCTTGCGCTTCATCTCTGCCTGTTCTTTCTTACTCATCATCATCGGATTGCGGGCCGCCTGCGCTTCGGGCGGCTGGCTGCTGAACAAATCAGGTGTTTGCGGGAAAAGTTCTTCCTCAACCACCGGCTCAGGCTGCTCTTCCGCTAGCGGTTTTTCAAACATATAGCCATTTTCGAAGTCGTTGATCTGCTCCTCTTCTTCGAGTGGCGTGGGCTCCGGCTCTACCGTTTTCAGCCTGGGTTCCAGATCATCGAGCAACTGCTCAGCACCGGCAGGTTCCTTCTCTACCGGCTCATCCAGCGAGCGCACCTGTACGGTCTCACGCTCATCGGTTTTTTCACTATCTTGATTGTCAAAACCGGTGGCAATTACCGTTACGCGGATACTATCGCCCAGTTCAGGGTCTATACCGTGGCCAAATATCATTTCGGCCTCATCACCGGCCATCTCCTGGATGTATTCGGTAATATCGGTTAGCTCATCCATCTGCAGTTCGGCCGCCTCACCCGACATGATGGACAGGAGTATCTTTTTAGCCCCGCGTACTTCGCGGTTGTTAAGCAAGGGCGATACCAGGGCCGATTCGGCCGCCTTACGGGCCCGGCCTTCTCCTTCCATGGTAGCTGACCCCATCACAGCCGCTCCGGCATTCATCATCACGGTTTTTACATCCTGAAAGTCAACATTTACGTAACCAGGTACCGTAATGATCTCGGCAATGCCTTTGGCAGCAGTGGTCAATACATTATCAGCCTTGGCAAAGGCATCACGAATCGACAGGTTGCCATAAATCTCCTTCAACTTGTCATTCAGGATAACCAGCACCGTATCGCAGCCTTCCTTCAGTTCATTAACGCCTTGCTGTGCCAGGGCCCATTTTTTCTTTCCTTCAAAGCCAAACGGCATGGTTACGATACCTACTGTAAGGATATCGAGCTCCTTGGCTATTTTAGCAATAACCGGAGCTGCTCCGGTGCCGGTACCGCCACCCATACCGGCCGTCACAAACAGCATTTTGGTATTGTCGGCCAGCATATCACGGATGTCGTCTTTGCTTTCCAGAGCAGCTTCACGACCTTTTTCCGGATTGGCTCCGGCTCCCAGGCCCTCGGTAATGTTAACCCCGATCTGCAGCCGGTTGGGCACCGGGCTGTTTTTCAACGCCTGGGCATCGGTGTTGCAAGCTACAAACTCCACATCCTTGATGCCGAGGTTGTACATGTGGTTGACGGCATTGCTGCCCCCACCACCTACGCCAATCACCTTGATAATAGATTTGTGGTGCTTGGGTAACTCAAAGCTATACGTGTCAGACATAATATTATTGTTTTGGTGAATACAAGGTTTAATACTCTTTGCTGTCGAGGTCATCGACCAGCAGCAGCTTGGTTTTTTCCATTATCTTCTTAAAGAAGCCGCCATTGTCACGGGGCGACCGTTTGCGGCCGTCCGGCTGCATTTGGTTGTAGCGTTCTTCACGGTCATCCAGTGCCATGAAGCCTGACAACACCAGCCCGATAGCCGTGGCGTACATAGGCGATTTCAGCTCGCCCGAGCTCTTGCCCAGGTGCTCGTTGGGATAACCGATGCGGGCATCCATACCGGTAACATACTCTACCAACTGCTTCACACAACTCAACTGGGCCCCACCACCGGTCAGCACGATACCCCCGCTTAGCTTGCCTTCATAGCCGGCTGTGATAATCTCGGCATGTACCAACTCAATAATTTCCTCCATACGGGCCTCAATAATACAGGCCAGGTTTTTTACCGAAATCTCCTTGGGCGGGCGGTTGCGCAGGCCTGGAATGGTAATAATCTCATTCTCTTTGGCCTCTTCGGCAATGGCCATACCGAATTTGGTTTTGAGCGATTCGGCCTGGTGGGTGAGCACCATGCAGCCCTGTTTGATATCGGAGGTGATGATATTGCCCCCAAAGGGTATCACAGCCGTATGGCGAATGATGTTGTCGTGGAAAATGGCCACATCGGTAGTGCCACCGCCTATATCCACCAGGCACACACCGGCTTCTTTTTCCTCATCGCTAAGTACCGACAAGCTTGAGGCCAGCGGCTCCAGAATCAGGTTTTCAATCTCCAGGTCGGAACGCATCACGCACTTATTGATGTTTTTGATGTCGTTGGTCTTGGCCGTGATTACATGAAAATCGGCCTCCAGCTTGGCCCCTTGCATGCCTACCGGGTCTTTGATGCCGCCTTCATAATCTACCGTATAATCCTGCGGCATCACATGGATGATATCGTTTCCCGGTGGTATGACAATGCGGAACATCTCCTCGGTTAGGCGGGCTACATCCTCTACCGTAATCTCCGTATCGGAATTCTTGCGGGTGATGCCATTGTGGTGGATGCTGCTACGGATATGCTGTCCGGCAATACCTACATTTACTACCTGGATGTTCAGGTTGGTCTGCTCTTCGGCTTCGGCAATGGCTTTTTGGATAGCGCGAATGGTCTTGTCGATATTGGTAACCACACCGCGCATCACACCCTCCGACTCGGCCTTGCCCATGCCCAGGATCTCCAGCTTACCATACTCATTTCTGCGGCCGGCTATGGCACATATTTTGGTCGTGCCAATGTCCAGCCCTACTACGATTCTCTCTTTGTTATCTTCCATAATTACTTGGTTTGGGGGATTATTCACATATAATTTGGTTACTGTATTTCACATTTACCCGCTTGTAGGTATTCCAGCCCTTGCGGGGTAATATGTCCTTGTAAAACACCCGCAGGCGTTTAAACTTATCGGCCAGTTTTTCCGGCTTGCCAAACTCAATATATTGTTTGGTTACCTGCGGCCACAGCCGTACTTCACCCTTGTCAAGCAGCTCAATCTGCGCAATTTGGGCGCGCCAGAAGTCATGGCGGTTGATATAGGTAACCAGCTCATAGAGCGACCTGAAATCTGATTGAGCAATATTCTCTGTGGCGGTAAGCGCTGCCACCTGCGCCCCACTGATGGTAAGCACCCGGGCACTGAATTTATCAGATACCGGCAAAATGGTACCATCCTCTGCAATATAGGCATCGGCCCCATCGGGTTGCACGATACGCGCCATGGGGCGCCTGAGGTCAACCTGTACCAACAGGTTGCCGCGCAAATCGCGATAAATCTCCGCCTCCCGGATGTAGGTATTGAGCAACAGTTTCTTTTCCAGTTGACGCACATTGATATCGGCAAAGAGCTCACCCTCCAACTGGCGCGTGAAGCCATCGGTAAGCATGCGCATTACATCGGTGTTATCGACAAAATGGTTGTCCAACTGGTTGTCTATGTTAATCAAAACCTTGTTGCACACCCTGCGATCGTTACCTCCCGAAGAGGCAATCAACAAGGTAAGGGTGATGACACCCAGCATGCCGGCAAGTATTTTTCTGGTGCTCATGTCATACATGTTTTGGTTAACAAATCTTTTATTTCCGGTACCAGTGTATCGATATCCCCCGCTCCTACGGTAGCCAGTACGGCCGGTTGTTGTTCGGCAATAAACTGCAATGTTTCTTCCCTGCTTAGCAAATACTTATCAGCCAGCTGCATACGCTCCAGGATTATCCGGCTGGTAACGCCCGGCAAAGGCGCCTCACGGGCCGGATAAATATCCAGCAACACCACGGTATCGGCCAGGTCGAGGCTACGGGCAAAATCACCGGCCAGGTCGCGGGTACGACTGTACAAGTGCGGCTGGAAGATGATCATAATCTTTTGTTGCGGATATAATTCGCGCAACCCTCCGATAAAGGCGGTTATCTCGGCCGGATGGTGGGCATAATCATCCACAAATACACATTCCGGTTTGTCAATGATATACTCAAAACGCCTGTGCACCCCCCGGTAAGCAGCCATGGCCGCTTTTATCTGCTCGTCATCCACACCCACCTGTCGGGCTGCGGTAATGGCTGCCAGGGCATTGTGCATATTGTGTTTGCCGGGCATGGTAAGAGGTATATCGGTAATACGACCATCCGGTCCCACATAATCGAAGTAGTATCGGCCGGCTTTAATCTGCGAGTTGGCGGCACGTACTTCGGCCTGGTCGCCATAGGTTAATGCCTGCGGTAATTGGAGTGCTTGTTGAGCCTCCTCATTTATGATAATCGGAGCATCAACCGGTAGCAGAGCAGCATATTCCTTGAAAGCCGCCAGCAAATCTTCATGTCCCTGATAAATATCCAGGTGGTCTTCATCTACCGAAGTAATAACGGCCATGCGCGGTGCGAGCTGCAAAAACGAACGGTCATACTCATCGGCCTCCATTACTGCCACCGCCTGCTTACTGTCGCCCTGCTGAAACCAATTGCTCTGGTAATTGACGGCAATACCACCCAAAAAGGCCGTCATATCTTTCCCGGCATGATAAAGAATATGGGCCAGCATGGACGAGGTAGTGGTTTTACCATGCGTGCCGGCTATACCTATTGTAAACAAGGTCCTGCTGATAAGACCCAGGACAGCCGCTCGTTTTTCCACCCGGTAGCCATTTTTCCTGAACCAGTTCAATTGTCGGTGGTTAGCCGGGATGGCCGGGGTATAAACTACCAATGTATTCTCAACAGCAAATTCAGCTGGAATCAGCTCGGGGCTGTCCTCATACACAATATTCATGCCTGTGGCCGCTAGTTCACACGTAAGCGCAGTGGCAGTGCGGTCGTAGCCGGCCACAGTAATACCATGGGCAGCAAACCAGCGGGCCAGGGCACTCATACCGATGCCTCCGATGCCGATAAAATAGACATTATGGTAGTCAAACAACCTCATTCAATTAAACCTATTATTTGTTCGGCAATATCCCTGGTGGCGTTGGGCCGGGCCAGCGCCTTAATATTATGTTGCCAATGCGCCAGGCGGTCGCTATCATTCAGGGCCTGCAAGGCCTGGCCGGCAAGCTGCTCTACCGCCTCGCTGTCGGCCAGCATACCGGCAGCATCCTTGTCAACCAGCGCCCGGGCGTTGTGCGTCTGGTGGTCTTCAGCCACGTTGGGAGAAGGGATAAAGATGGTTGCCTTGCCGGCTACACACAGTTCCGAAACGGTAAGCGCCCCGGCCCGTGACACAACCAGATCGGCTGCCGCATAGGCTTTGCCCATTTGCATCACGAACTCCATTATTTTCAAACCGGGCCAGATATGGTCGGCTGCCCGTTGCTTCATTTCTTCAAAGTATAATTTGCCCGTCTGCCACAGCACGTTTATGCCGGCCTCCTGCCAGGTGGGTAAGGCGGCCAACACGGCTTCATTTATCGTGCGGGCACCCAGGCTACCTCCCAATATCAACAAAGTCGGGGCCTGGCTGTCAATGCTGAAATACTCAGCAGCCTGCTGGCGGTCGGCCTGCTCATCGACAATCTCGCTCCTTACCGGATTACCGGTAAGCACTATTTTTTCAGCCGGGAAGAACTTTTCCATACCCTCGTAAGCCACACATATCACCGCAGCCCGTTTGGCGATGGCTTTGTTGGCCAGGCCGGCAAAAGAGTTCTGCTCTTGCAGTATCACTGGTACCTTTTTGCGGGCTGCCGCCAGCGTAACCGGGCTGCTGGCATAACCGCCAAAACCGGCTACCACATCGGGCTTAAACTCCTTGATAATGTGCAATGACGCCAGAAAGCTGGAGATTACTTTCAAGGGGAAGAGAAGGTTCTCCAGCGTCAGGCGTCTTTGAAGTCCGGCAATATTCAAACCGATAATCCTGTAGCCGGCCTGCGGCACCCTGGTCATTTCCATTTTACCACGAGCACCCACAAAGAGTATCTCCGCATCCGGATAATGCTCTTTGATATAGTCGGCTACCGCCACAGCCGGGAATATATGCCCGCCTGTACCCCCTCCGCTTAGGATTATGCGATATGGTCGTTTCTTAACGATTGTCTTTCTGTTTAAGCTGCTTTTCTTACATTTTTAACTTCACCACTCAGGGTATTCCACTCTCTATCCACTTCACCGCGGCTTACGCTGAGGATGATGCCCAGCGAGATGCCGGTAAACAACAGTGAGGTACCCCCCATACTCAAAAACGGCAGGGGCAACCCGGTAATCGGCCCCAGGCCTACCACTACTCCCATATTGATCATCGCCTGCAGCACCAGCGCAAACGACAGGCCGGCCGACAGCAAACCGCCAAAGGCGCGCTCACTGCTGGCCACCGTTTTCATACCACGGTACAACAAGGCCAGATAGAGGAAGAGTACAAACACTCCGCCTACCAGACCGTATTCTTCAATAATGATGGCGTAGACAAAATCCGAATAGGGATGCGGCAGGAAATTGCGCTGGTCGCTACGCCCCGGCCCTTTACCGAACAGCCCGCCTCCGGCAATAGCTATGCGGGCCTGCTCAGCCTGGAACGGCAGCTCTTGCTCATTGAAGAAAGCCGTAATCCTTGACTTGGCCGTAGAAGCCCTTTGCCCTACCGACAAGGCAATGGCGCCTGCTACCACCCCTACTGCCACCAGCATAACCAGGTAGCGTACCGGCACCCGGCCGATAAACATGAGCAGCATGGCCGTAGCAAATAATAAGACTGCCGTAGAGAGGTCGGCCATGGCAATCAGCCCGCAGATAACTCCGCTCCATAGCACCATGGGTATCACCACTTCCTTGAAATCTTCGATATTCTGCTGCCGCTTAGCCAGCATACTAGCCATGGCGGCAATTAGCGACAGCTTGGCCAGATCGGAAGGCTGAAATACCTGGTCGATGATGGGTATGGTAATCCAGCGCGAAGCATCATTGAGGTTAACCCCGGCTTTCCAGGCATAGAGCAGCAGCGGCACCGACAGCCACAGGCCGATTTTCGACAGGCGCGAATAATAGCGATAATCTATTTTGTGCGCTACCCACATGGCTCCCAGGCTCAAGGCAACCAGCGACATGTGCTTAAACAGGTAATGCTCGGTGCTTTCCATGTTGCGGTAAGCCAAGGCCCCGGTAGCGCTATACACCACCAGGATGCTGATAATAGCCAGGCACAATACAATCATCCAGATCACCTGGTCGCCTTTGATATGGCGGTCGGTCCATTCTTTAATTCTGGCAGTCATCGATTCGTTGTTTTAGTTTTAATACAGCTTCCTTAAACATAGCCCCGCGCTGGGCGTAGTTATCGAATAGGTCGAAACTGGCGCAGGCCGGTGACAACAACACCACATCGCGGTTGTCGGCATATTGCCAGGCCAGGGCAGCCGCCTCTTCCACATCGGTGGTCTCACTTATCTGCGGCACCATATCACCAAAAAATTCCTTCAGTTTGCTGTTGTCGGCACCCAGACATACCAGCGCTTTCACGCGCTTGGCCACCAACCCGGCTATCTGGCGGTAGTCATTGCCTTTATCCTGCCCTCCGGCAATCCATACAATGGGCCGGTCGAAGCTGGTAAGTGCATAATAAACGGCTTCAACATTGGTAGCCTTGGAGTCGTTTACGAAATCCACTTTGCCTATGCTGGTGATATACTCCAGGCGGTCGGGATAGTTGCGGAAGGCCGGCAGGGCTTTTATGATTTGCTCTTCCTGCACACCCAGCAACAGCGCCACGGCTACAGCCGCCAGGGTATTCATCTTATTATGATCACCGGGCAGCGGCAGTACTTCGTTAGGGATGTGCGCAGCCACTCCCGGCAGGTTGAACACCAGCCCTTTTGTGTCTGCATAAGCCATGGCAGGGCTTTTGACAGAGAAATCAACCAGCTGTACATCACGGCTATAAGTGGCCAGGCGACTGGCAATGGCATCGTCATCGGCATTGTAAACCAGAGTATCTCCTGACCCCATATTGCGCAGCAGATTGAACTTGGCAGCGGCATAGCGCTCGAAACTTCCGCCATAGCGATCCAGGTGGTCGGGGGTGATGTTGAGCAGCACCGCGATGGCGGGGCGGAAGTGTACGATGTCTTCCAGTTGATAGCTGCTGAGCTCGGTCACGAATATTTCAGCCTCTTTTTCCTGCCATACAGCCCGCGCCAGGCTGTGCCCTACGTTGCCGGCCAGCACTGCTTTCCTGCCGGCTTTTTTGAGCAGGTGATGGGTAAGCAAAGTGGTGGTGGTCTTGCCGTTGCTGCCGGTGATACCGATTATTGGCCGCTTGGTATGGCGGGCGGCAAATTCTACCTCACCAATTACTTCGATACCCTGTTGGGTAGCTTCCTGCAACAAGGGCATCTGCGGGCTTATACCCGGACTCTTGACAATGCAACCGGCTGCCAGCACCTTTTCACGGGTATGGCCGCCCTCTTCGTAGGCAATGCCCTGCTCCTCCAGCTCTTTCTTATATGCCGGCTTTATGGCAGCCCCTTCCGACACCCATACCTCATAACACAGGCTGTGCGCCAGCAAGGCGGCACCGGTACCGCTTTCGCCACTTCCCAATATGGTAATCTTTTGCTTCACTATCTTATCTTCAGGGTTGCCAGGGTAAGGATGGCCAGCAAAATGCCGACAATCCAAAACCGCGTTACTATCTTGGGTTCGGGAATACCTTTTTTCTGGTAATGATGATGCAGAGGCGACATCAGAAAAATCCTGCGGCCTTCGCCATAGCGTTTTTTGGTGTATTTGAACCAGGCTACCTGCATGATTACCGACAAGTTTTCTACCAGGAAAATACCGCACAGCAGCGGAATCAATAACTCTTTGCGCACCACCAGGGCCAACACGGCAATGATACCGCCCAGCGACAGGCTGCCGGTATCGCCCATAAACACCTGGGCCGGATAGGAGTTGTACCATAAGAAACCGACACTGGCACCTACCAGGGCCGTACTGAATACCAGCAGCTCACCTGTGTTGGGTATATACATGATATTCAGATAGCGGGTAAAGTCCACCCGCCCCGATACATAGGCCAGAATACCCAGGGTGAGGGCTATAATGGCCGTAGTGCCGGCAGCCAGGCCGTCTATGCCATCGGTAATGTTGGCGCCATTCGATACGGCCGTGATAATAAAAATGACCACCAGCACATAAATCACCCAGGTATATTTGTCATCGAAAGGGTTGAGTACGGCATAGTCCGCTTCATTGTCTTTTACAAAAGGAATAGTGGTTTTTGTTGATTTTACATCGTGGTAAGGCGGATGGTCATCTTCTAGTATCTCCTGGGCGGTGCTGTCGCGGTCAAATTCACGCACCACCACTTTATCGCTGAAATAAAGCGTACATCCGACAATCAGCCCCAACCCTACCTGGCCGATTATCTTAAAGCGGCCGCGCAGCCCTTCCTTATTCTTTTTAAATACCTTAATATAGTCATCGGCAAAGCCGATAAGCCCCATCCACACGGTAGAGATAAGCAGCAACTGCACATAAATATTATCCAGGCGGGCAAAGAGCAAGGTCGGCACGACAATTCCCAGGATGATCATGATGCCGCCCATGGTAGGAGTGCCGGCTTTCTCCTGCTGGCCTTGCAAACCCAATTCCCTGATTTGCTCACCTACTTGCCTACGCTGCAACAGCCTGATGATGCTTTTGCCAAAAGCAATGGTGATAAGCAAGGAGATAACAGCCGCCATACCCGCTCTGAAAGAGATATACTGGAACAGCCCGGCCCCTGCCAGGTCATACTTTTCGTCCAGATAGTTGAATATGTGGTACAGCATCTCAGTTATGGGTGGTGGTTAACATTTGGCTCAGCACTTTACGGTCGTCAAAAGGCAGACGCTCACCGTTTATCTCCTGGTAAGTTTCATGGCCTTTGCCGGCTACCAGGATGATATCCTTTTCATGTGCCAGCATACAGGCGGTTTTGATGGCCTCGGCCCTATCGGTAATACGCAACACCTTGCGCTTGTGGGCAGCACTCACGCCAGCTATCATCTCATCAATAATCTGTTCCGGGTCTTCGCTGCGCGGGTTGTCGGAGGTGAAAATCACCTTGTCGCTGTGCTTGCAGGCGATCCCGGCCATCAAGGGTCTTTTTTCTTTGTAGCGGTCGCCTCCACAGCCTACTACGGTAATCAACTGTTCATTGCCGGTACGAAACTGGCCGATGGTTTGCAGTACACTCTGCAAGGCATCGGGGGTATGGGCATAGTCCACCAGGGCGATTACACCTTGTTCGTTGGGTACCTGCTCAAGGCGGCCGGGTGCAGCCTCCAGCCCCGACATCAGGGTAAGGGCGCTGTCTTCGTCCATACCCAGCAGCACTGCCGTACCATATACTGCCAGAAGGTTGTAGGCATTAAAGACCCCAAATAGCCGAAACCACACCTGGCGGCCATCTATATCGAGTTCCAGTCCTTCCAGGCCATTGGATATAATACGGGCCCGAAAAGCAGCCGGTGAACGCAGGGCATAATGGTATTTTTTTGCCGGGCAATTTTGCAGCATAATTCGGCCCCGCTTGTCATCGATATTTACCAGTGCAAAAGCATCCTTATTCAGTCCGTCAAACAGTTTTTTCTTGGCTTTGATATAGGCCTCGAAGTTGCCGTGGTAGTCGAGGTGGTCGTGCGACAGATTGGTAAAGACCGCCCCGGCATATTGCAGGCCGGCCGTGCGCGCCTGCTGCAGGGCATGTGAGCTAACCTCCATGAAGCAATACTCACATTTATCAGCCACCATATCGGCCAGCAAGCTGTTGAGCTGCAGCGCATCGGGGGTGGTGTGGGTGGCTGGCAGGGTACGCCCGCCTATCTTGTTGCCAGTGGTGGCCAGCAGGCCGCAGCGATGCCCGTCTGCCGTGAAGAGGTTATACAGCAGGGTGGCCACCGTGGTTTTGCCGTTGGTACCGGTAATACCCACCAGCTTGAGTTTGGTAGAAGGGCTGTCGTAGAAATTATGGGCCATGATACCCAGGGCGCGGGCGCTGTCAGAGGTTTCGATGTAGGTGATGCCCTCCTGGCGCTGCTCCGGCATTTTCTCACCCACCACTGCTACGGCCCCCTTGGCAACAGCCTGATCAATGAACTGATGGCCATCAACCTGCGTGCCGGGCACGGCTACAAATACATAGCCGGGTTTTACCTGCCGCGAATCAAAGGCCAACCCCGCTACCGGAATATCGGTACTGCCGGCCACCGCCTGCAGCGACACACCATACAATATGTTGTTCAGCGGCTTCATCAACCCAGTTCTATTTTTATAACCTGACCTTTACGCACCTTGCGGCCCGGCATAACCGATTGCTTTTTCACCCGTCCGGCACCTGTAGCCTGCACGCGGTAGCCACAGCTCTCCAGCAGGTAAAGGGCATCGCGCAGAGTCATGCCCGTTACATCCGGTGTGATGCCCTCACGCACCGGAGCGGGCTTCCACTCCACGGCATTGTCCACCACACGGGTGCGTACCCAGTCGGCTGCGGCCGTAGCGTGGTTCGAGATGCCCAGTTCGTTGCAGAGCAGTTGTAAATCGGGCCGGTAGCCCGCCTTGATAACCGGAAATATGCCGAACTCAGGCTCGTAGTCATCAGCCAGCGCCTGGTGCATATCGATATTGCGGGCATATATTTTATCGGCAATTTCCTTGAATACCGGTGCTGCTACCGAACTGCCATATTGCCATACACCCTTTGGATTCTCTATCACCACAATACAACTGTACTGCGGGTTGTCGGCCGGGAAGTAACCTACAAAGGAGGTCATGTATTCCTTCTGATAGCGACCGTTTTTCAGGGTTACGGCCGTGCCCGTTTTGCCGGCAATTTTATACATGGCATCGTTGATATTGCTGGCCGTACCACGCTCCACCACCCCTGCCAGCAGCATTTGCAGTTTTTGCAGGGTAGCCTGTGAGCATACCGATTGGTGCAAAACCTGCGGCTCATAGCTTCGTACCACCTTGTCGGCCTTGCGTATGCGCTCCACAATATAGGGTTTCATCATTACGCCATCGTTGGCAATGGCATTGTAGAAGGTGAGGGTATGCAGAGGCGTAAGCTCCAGCCCGTAGCCGAAGGCCATCCACGGCAGGGTGATACCGCTCCATTCTTCCGGTGGTTTTACCCGCGGCACGCCCTCACCAACTATCTGAAAATTAAGAGGTTCTGTAAGTCCGGCTTGCTTGATGTGGTCGTAAAACACATGAGGCTGCGAACCGAAATAGCGGTCGGCCAGGCGGGCCATGGCGATGTTGGAAGACACTTCAAAGGCCTGTTGTACGGTAATCTTGCCATAACCGCCCTTTTCATGATCGCGAATGGTGCTTTTATAAAAGGTGTAGGTGCCGTCTCCGGTGTCAATGGTGTCGGTAAGATGCAGGTCGGTCTCTTCCAGCAGGGCCAGCATGGTCATGAGCTTAAAAGTGGAGCCCGGCTCACGCAGCCCGTGGCTACCCACAGCATAATTGTAAGTCTCACCATAGCGACCGTTTTTCATGCGCCCCAGGTTCGACATGGCCTTGATGCGACCGGTTTTTACCTCCATCACTACGGCAGTGCCATAGTCGGCCCGGTGCCTGGTCAGCGCCTTAAGCAAGGCGGCCTCCACTACATCCTGCAGGTTGATATCAAGGGTGGTTTCCAGGTCATAGCCATCAACAGGACTCACTGCCGAAGCATCGGGCACCGGTTTCCAATTGCCCCCCAGGGTCTTCTGAAACAGGGCCTTGCCGGGCTTGCCGGCCAGCGCTTCGTTAAACGAGTATTCCAGGCCGGCCCCATTGTGATTTTCGTTGATAAAACCGATAGTACGTTGTGCCAGATAGTTAAAAGGCCGGAAACGTTTATCGACCCGTTCAAACAACACTCCGCCTTTCATTCTGCCGTACCGGAACAAAGGCCATTGGGCCATCATCTTCTTTTCCTGATAGTTGATCAGTTTGCGGTTCAATAAAATATACCTACGCCCTTTGGCACGGGCATCCAGAATACGGTTTTTATAGGTACGTGCCGAAGCATCACCATAAAAAGCAGCCAGTCTGGCCGCCAGGGAGTCGATATCATTTTGCAACATCTCATCGGTAGGGCGTGAAGGGTCAAAGGCCAGCCGGTAAAAAGGCAAGGAGGTAGCCAGCAGACTACCGTTGTCGGACAGGATATTGCCCCGGATAGCCGGCACCTCTCGATATTGCAGCCCTATCTGTGCAGCCAGGCTCTGCCACTTGTCCCCTTCAACAAACTGAATGACCCCTATGCGGTAGATAATAGCCAGGGCAAACAGGAATACGGCCAAAAAGGACAAGCGGACACGCAGCAATATGGAACTCTTGATATTCACTTTTCGGCAATCACTATTTTCTTAGGTGGCACTTTACTTTCCTGTAATCCCCGGTCAGCTACCCGCCTGGCTACTTCCGATTGCAAGCGGGCGTACATATATTGCGATTTCAGGGTGGTGTATTCGGTGCGCAGATTTTCCACCTCAATCTGCAGCTTGTTGATCTCCCGGGTGGTTTTTTCTACATAATGATTGTAACCGATGTAAATAATAAGCAAGAGCGTAACATAGGCCACGTGCGGTAGATAACGCACAGGCATGCCTTCTTCAAAAAAACGCCCCATACGCAGGCTGCGATCGAGCCTGGCAAAAAGGCTCTCCTTTTTCTGCGGTTTTAATTTAAATGTATTGCTAACCATGGTTGTCAATTTTTTCTCCTACTCTAAGTTTGGCGCTGCGGGCGCGGTTATTGCGGGCTATTTCGGCTGCCGAAGCGGTAAGCGGCTTGCGAAATACCGGCTTTAGCGGCCTGATCAGGTTGCCGTAAAAATCCTTTTCCGCTATTCCTTTGATATTTCCCGTATTGATAAAATGCTTTACCGGCCGGTCTTCGAGCGAATGATAGGTAAGCACCACCAGGCGCCCTCCGGGTGCCAGTATATCCGCGGCCTGTTGCAACATATCATGCAGGGCGCCCAACTCATCATTCACCTCTATACGTAAGGCCTGGAATACCTGTGCCAGATAGCGGTTTTCACGTCCCGGACGGGCTAACCCGCTGACCAGGGCACGTAGCGCACCGGTAGTTTGCACAGGTCCGGCACTACGGGCCGATACGATAGTACGTGCCAGGGTGCGGGCATTTTTTATTTCGCCATAGGCGCTGAAGATATGCACCAGGTCTTTCTCTTTGTAAGTGTTAAGCACCTGAGCGGCCGTAACGGACAGGCCCGTGTCCATGCGCATATCCAGCGGGGCATCGAAACGAATGGAAAAACCGCGCTGCGGAGCATCTATCTGATGCGAAGAAATTCCCAGATCGGCCAGAATGCCATCCACCCGGGTTACATTGTACATCCGCAGGTATTTGGCAAAATAGCGGAAGTTGGCCTGGATGAAAGTAAAATTATTGGCTTTGAGGGCAGCCGCCTGGGATTTGGCATCGGCATCCTGATCGAAGGCAAACAGCCGGCCACCGGCAAGCTGTGCCAGGATAGCTTCGCTGTGCCCACCCCCGCCAAAAGTAAGGTCCACATAGGTGCCGGCAGGATTTATTTGAATAGCCTCCACACTTTCACGGAGCATTACCGGTTGATGATACTCCTTCGACATGGCTTTAGTCATCATCGGTCAGATATTTCTCGGCTAGTTCCGACAACTCCTGCGGGTCCTTGATCAGGTACTCTTCATACACCTCCGGATTCCAGATTTCAATCCGGTTGCCCATACCTACCACGACCACCTCTTTATTGAGCCTGGCATACTGGATCATCGGCTTGGGGATAAGCAAACGCCCGGCACTGTCCAGCTCAACGGTAGTACTGCCGCGGAAGAAGTTGCGCTGCAGCTTGCGATACTCTGCATTGAACTCGTTTAACCCGGCAATCCTGGCATAAATCTTCTGATACTCAACCAGGGGATACAACTCAAGGCAAGGCTCGAAGCCTTCACGCATAAAAAGCTCGTGTGCCGAGTCTTGCGGCAAATGAGCCTTCATGCGGGCCGGCAGTACCATGCGGCCCTTGGCATCCAGCTTGGCGCTATACTCGCTCGTGAAAAAAGCCATGATTTCCCCTTAAAAGCTTTGTTAATGGACAAACTTATGAAATATTATGACAATTTCAACCACTTTCACCCACTTTTTCCCACTTTTTTACATTTTTTTTCACAAAAAGGGCGCAAACGGGTCAATTTCAGCCATTGATATGGCTAAAAAACTACACGAAAGCTATGTTTTGAGGTGGGTAAAAGTGGGAGGGCCTGTTATTTTTCCCGCGAAATGGTAAAAGTTACCAATTGGCGCAAGGAGCTCTTGTAAGGCGATTCGGGGAACTCATCAAGCATGGCAAGGGCCTGTTCGGCAAAGTCTTGCATTACCTGTTTTGAATAGTCAATACCATTCGAAGCCTTGACAAAATCAATGACCTCCTGCACTTTTTTGGTTTTGTGGCTCTGGTTGCGGATCAGGTTGATGATATGGCGCTTATCGGCCC
Source organism: Cyclobacteriaceae bacterium (assembly GCA_015488485.1). GTDB lineage: Bacteria > Bacteroidota > Bacteroidia > Cytophagales > Cyclobacteriaceae > S012-113. The sequence continues at coordinate 18,570 of WFNR01000043.1, forward strand.
AGCCGGCTTTTTGCAAAGCATAGATCAGCGGCAGGGTGAGTTTTCTTTCTTTGATATCGATACCCAGCGGTTTGCCTACTTCTTTGGTGCCATAGTCAAACAGGTCATCTTTTATCTGAAAAGCCATGCCTACTTTCTCACCAAACAGGCGCATTTGCTCAATCAGCTTATCATCGCTGCCGGCCGAACTGGCACCTACGGCACAGCAGGAGGCAATCAGTGAGGCGGTTTTCTGGCGGACAATATCATAATATACGTCTTCGGTAATATCCAGCTTGCGGGCTTTTTCCATTTGCAGGAGCTCGCCTTCGCTCATCTCTTTTACCGCATTGGACACAATTTTAAGCAAATGAAAATCATCATGCTCTACCGATAGCAGCAGGCCACGCGACAGCAGGTAATCGCCCACCAGCACAGCCACCTTGTTCTTCCACAACGCATTTATCGAGAAAAAACCCCTGCGATGGCTGGCGTCATCCACTACATCGTCATGCACCAGGGTGGCGGTATGCAGCAACTCTATCAGGGCGGCACCGCGGTAGGTAGCCTCGCTAATCTGCCCTACCGTACCGGCTGTCAGAAACACAAAAATAGGCCGCATCTGCTTGCCCTTGCGCCTGACGATGTAGCCCATGATTTTATCCAACAGCAGTACATCGCTCTTCATCGAGTCCCTGAACTTCTTCTCAAACTCGTCTATTTCACGGGCTATGGGGGCTTTGATCTCGGCCAGTTGCTGTTTCATGCAAAAAGTGGTTCAGGGTTCACAAACATAGCACCATTTTAAGGCAAAGCAAAGCAGATTTACAGCACCTGCGTAGTTTGTAAGCTTGCAATTACCGGCCGGTATATTTATCTTGGGTGGTCTTTGGTCATGAAGAATATTTTCATACTTCTGATAGCCATGCTGATGGGCAGCCCTTATGCCAGGCCGCAAAGCTTTGAGCCGGCCGGTGGCCGCAGTGCCGGCATGGGCTATACTTCCATTTTGTTGGATGATGCCTGGGGTATTTTCAACAACCCGGGCAGCCTGCACACTACCACACCTACCTTTGCCGGATCCTATAGCCTACGCTATTTTCAGGCGGCCATCAACGATGTGCGCATAGGCTATGCCATGCCGCTGGGCAACTGGCAGACGGGAGCAGGGGTGGCCTATTTTGGCGATGAGCTTTTCAATCATATAAAAGTGAGTGCGCTGGCCGGCCAGCAGGTGGGTTTCGCCCGCCTGGGGCTGCGCGGCAATTACGAGCAGTTTTACATCAAGGACTACGGTTACCGGCAGGCTTTTACACTGGATATTGGCGGTCTTTTTACGCTGTCGCCCCAGGTAATGCTGGCCATGGTCTTTCACAACCTGACACGGGCCGGTATCAGCCCTGCCAGTGAATTGCGGCTGCGCTCTTTTTTGCAGGCCGGCTTTAGCTGGCAACCCACCAGCCACTTCCGGCTTGATATGCAACTGGACAAAGACCTGGAACTACCGGTCCAGTTCCGAGCCAGTCTGGAATATGGTGTCAGCAAGGCCATAACCTTGCGCACCGGTATTAGCCCTACGGCCAGCGAGGGCAGTTTAGGGGTCGGCTTTAGCGGTCGCGGCTTCCGGCTGGACCTGGCCGGCCTGTATAGTCAGCGGCTGGGCTATAGCGGGGTCATCAGTCTTTTGCTTGCTAAACCTGAAAAATGAAACGGCTGGTCATCATAGCGCTGCTAGTTCCCCTGATTCCGGGCTTCGGCCAACAACCTATTGATATTGAAGAACATATCAACAAGCTCATCATGCAGGGCGATGACAGCCGCAATAGTAATTATTACGACCTGCTTATCTACTATTACGATAACCCGATTGACCTGAACAAAACCGATGGTCAGGCACTGCTGGAGTTGGGGCTCCTGACACACGAGCAAGTGCAGGAGATCATCAACCACCGGCAGCAGACCGGCCCTTTTCAGAGTATCTACGAGCTGCAGACGCTGGCCGGCTTCACACCGGAAGTCATTCATAAAATTGCCCCCTTTATTACGGCAGGCAGTTCCGAAACCCTGGGCGCCATCCTGAAAAAGCTGCCCAAAAGCCGCAGCAACTACCTGGCGCTGGGGTATAGCCGGCTGTTCCCCACAGCTCAAGGTTTTGTAAACGGAGCTTACAGTGGTTCTCCCGATCGGGCCCAGCTACGCTGGCGCATGCGCTACCCCGGGCGGCTGAGTATCGGCATTACTGCTCAGAAAGACCCCGGTGAGGCCTGGTTGCGCAACACGGCTATACCCTCGCCCGATTACCTGTCGGCACATGTATATCTGGAGGACCAGGGCAGACTGCAACAATTGGCTATAGGTGATTATCGCTTGCAGTTCGGTCAGGGACTGGTTTTGGGTGCCGGTTTTATGGTGGGCAAGAATACCGAAACGGTAACCTCGGTCAAGCAAGCCACGCTGGGTGTCATCCCCTATACCTCCATTACCGAGACGCGTTATCTGCGCGGCAGCGCCCTTACCTTGCAACTGGCTCGCCCCTGGCGGGTCAGCCTGTTTTATTCCAACCAAAACCTGGATGCCACCGTGGCTGATTCTGCCGCCCGCATCGTAACCGGAATACGCACCTCAGGGCTGCACCGCACTGCCAGTGAAAGAGCCGGTCGTGGCCGGCTGAACGAGCAGGTATGGGGTGGTGCCGTCACCTACCGGCAAGGGGCGTTTGCCGGAGGTGTTGTACTGATGAACACCCTGTATGACCAAACCATCAGGCCGCCCGACAGGCTCTATAATTACTATCGTTTCTCCGGCCGCCAGGCTTTGAATTACAGTTGGTTTGGGCAGTATGAGGCAGGCGGGTTTATGTTTTTTAGTGAAATAGCCCGTACCCACAACCGGGGCACGGCCGTCAATGCCGGCTTGCTGGGCAGCTTGAATGCATGGGCTGATGTCAGTCTGCTCTACCGGCACTTCGACCCAGGCTTCTACTCTTTTTACGGGTTGGCATTCAGCGAGCGCAGCGTGCTGGGTAATGAGAACGGCTTTTATTGGGGGCTCAGGTTATATCCGGCAGCAGGTACGGTTATCTCTGCCTATGCCGATATGTATCGCTTCCCCTGGCTTACGGCTGCCACGGCCGCCCCCACCAACGGCCTCGATTACATGGTTCGATTCGACCAAGAGATTAACGACAACAACCGCTTTTACCTGCAAGGGCGTTTTGAGCGGGCTGCCCGCCAGGAGAGCACCGGCCCGGTATATACCAACAGCCCGGCAAGCCTGCTGAAACTATTGGCCAATTTTGACCTCAACACCGAAATGCCCCTGTGGTTCAGGCTGCGCCTGCAGTACAATCGCTACCGCCAGCAACAAAATGAGCAAGGGTGGCTGTTTTATCAGGAGCTCAACTACAGCAGGCGCAAACTAAGCCTGAGCCTGCGCCTGCTGCTTTTCGATACCGACTCGTACAATGCCCGCCAGTATGCCTACGAGCGCGATATGTTGTTCAGCTATGTAACCCGTGTCTTTGCCGGCCGGGGGATGTCCTATTATCTGCTGTTGCGCTATAAGCCTATCCGCCATCTTACCTGCCGCCTGAAGTGGAGCTACACCCACTATGCCGACCGCAACCAGATTGGCAGCGGCAACGATACCCTGCCCGGCAACGAACGTACCCAGATTACCGCTCAATTGTATTACAACTTTTAGTTTTACCTTTGTGCAGATGAAAAAAACAGCCGTCTGCCTGAGCCCCGAGCTCATTCATCTTTTCGATCTTGCCGGTCATACCGTAGTGGCCGTTGATATACTGCGGGCCACCTCTACCATTACCACTGCCCTGGCACACGGGGTGGCGGCCATCAAACCGGTAGCCGACCTGGAGGCATGCCGGCAACTCAAGCAGGAAGGGTACCTGATAGCAGCCGAAAGAGGCGGCCAAAAGGTGGCCGGGTTTGATCTGGGCAATTCGCCTTTCAGCTATATGGATGAGCAACTGCGAGGTAAAAAGGTGGCCCTTACCACCACCAACGGCACCCTTACCATCGAGCGTTCGCGCCAGGCCGACCATCTGCTGATTGGTGCTTTTCTCAATATCAGTGCCCTGGCCGATAAAATCCGCCAACTGGATAAGGATGTAATCATTCACTGTGCCGGCTGGCAGGGCAGCGTAAACCTGGAGGACACCCTCTTTGCCGGTGCCCTGATAGCCAAACTGCAGGACTCCTTTGCTCCGGCCAGCGATGATGCCCTGCTGGCACAAGCGCTTTACGAACACCACCGGCAAGATATACCCGGACTGGTACGCCTTTCTTCACATGCCCAACGCCTGGCCGGGCACGGTATCGCCAAAGACATTGCCTTTTGCCTGCGCCAGGATGAGTACCAGGTGGTACCGCATTTGGAAAACGAATTACTTATAAAGTAAAAAAAGCCTGCTCGTTATGAACAGACTTTTTTTACCGGTTAATTAGCTTTACTGCGCTTCTTTCTTTTTCAAACCCTGGCGCATGAGAAAATCCTCATAGGCCTGCTTGTAAAATTCTACATCCGGTTCCAGCTTGATGGCATGCTCATAAGCGGTAAGGGCATCGAGCAGTAGGTTGTTTTCTTCATAAAACTCGGCCAGGATGATGCTGTTAATGGCCGAATCTTCATTCAGGTTGGCTTTCAACTCCTGCAAATCAACCTCATAAGGCAGGCCTTCATCCTTACTAGCCAGCTCTATGGCCGCATCACCCGACTTAACGTCCTCGTTACCTTTAACACTAACATTAATGATTACCAATCCTTCTACTACCTTTTCACGCAACTTGGGATCCTGCAAATCAAGTACATAATAAGGTTTGTCAGATTCGGCCACCATAATGGTCTGCTCAAAGAGGTCTTTCAGCTTAATTTCGTATGCCGAAGCATTTTCTACCGGCTCCCAGCGTAATACCACCTTGGGGTTATATACTGTTACCGAAGAAGGCATATACAGATTAATAGTACCTTCTGTGCCCCGGCTTACGGCTCCGGTTACCGAGGCATACTTTCTGCGGTTGGCCTCGCGCTCTTCGGGGCTCATCTTGCTAATCACATAATCGGCATACTTGGAAGCGATATTGGCAGAGGCAGCCGACAACTCCGATGAAAGGTCGGAAACCTTGTAGGTACCGGCCGATTTCAGCTCTTTAGTTTTACCACTGGCATGTACCAGCCCCATATAGCCTCCTTCGGCAATCATAATCTCATCGCCATCATTAAGCTTGCCGCCAATCCGTGCCGCCTGCCAGTCAGAAGAGCCGGCAGTTTTTACCTTGTTGTCTCCCTTGGTTACCATTATCCTGAATGTATAACCCTGGGCCAGCGCTACATAGCCAAATAACAGCAAGCCCGCCAGCATAAATGAAATTTTCTTCTTCATAGTTTCTTTAATTAAGATTGTTGCTAAATCTATATACGTAAATCAGTTTATAGGTAAACATTTTTTTGTAATTCTTTTTCAACTTTACCTAAACAAAGGCATCAGGGTATTGTTAAATTTTTCATTAAAATAATTAAAATAAATTCCTTCGATAAAGTTAAGAAAATAACTTTTTACACAAAAAATATTTCTAAAATTTGTTTCAGTGCACACCTTTTTTACTCATTTTTTGGCAAGCCACTTTTTATGTATACGCTCCCAGGTATTTACCAATACCCCATAATAAACCTCCAGCGAGTCACCGGCAAAAAGCACCGCTACAATGGTCAGGGTAAGGTTAAGTTTAAGGTTGTAATAATGGAAAACCACAATAATCAAAAAGGTAAGCAGCAGGGCCTCCAGCAACTGGATTAATTTGGTAAGGCCATCGTACCAGGAATCCAGCTTGTAGTAGATCATCGAGAAAATGGTCACATTCAGAAAACAGACGACAATAGCGATCAGCACCGACTGCCAGTTTTCCAGTTCATCTATATAGTTTTCGCTCAATATCATGGAGATGATATTGGCGTGTACCACCACCCCAAACATATCGGGGTTGGCCCGGCCTACGTACTTGCTGTTGAGAGGGGTAAAATACTTATCCTCAAACGAACGGGTATCGTTAAAGTCCTCACCCAAAAAGCCCATCAGCACGATTTTATCCTTGATCAGATCGGGCACAATCATGGTGGTATCCAGTATCTGGTACCAGTCGATGGCAAAAAAGCGGTTGCCAAACTCGGTACGTCCGTAATCGATTACATTGCCCGAATAATTTATCAGCTCTTCTTCCTTATTGCGGGCCAGAAAGCGCTCTACCTTATCGGGGGCATAGTGCCTGGTAAGAGCCACGGCAAAAGCCAGCATGGTATCGAGCTTACCGGTTTCGGGGTTGATATAGCGCTCACGCGGAAAGAACGACCGACAGGTTTTAAACTGGTATTGTTTAATACCGGCCTCATCGGCATTGATCAGGTTTACCGAAGCCGCCTCATGGTCTTGCTGAAAGATAGGATGGCTGTACTCCACACCGTGCCAGACTCCCTCCTCATCGGGGTCGAGCAGTTTGGCATACATAATGATATTGGGCGTATTGGCCAGGGCGGCTGCCAGCATCAGGTCGCCCAACGTATCGGGTTTGGGCGCAGCAAAGTAGGCATCCAGCCCGATTACCTTGGGTTGCAGGGCATTGATCATATTCAATTGCTCGGCAATCACCCGTCTTGGTTGCGTACCTATATTAATAATGACCACATTGGTATCGGCCGGGGGTATTTCACGCCATTTGGGGTTGGAAAACACCTGGTCGGTAACCTCATAGCCTTCCAGGGCATCACCAATCGGATCGAGAAAATCGAAAATAGCAAAGAGTTTTTCGGCTACAAACATAAAACCGAAAATAAATGCCGTAGCCAGGATATTATGTATCCAAAATTTTCTTTTCTTTAACATGCGAATCGGTTAAGGCGCCACAAGTTAAGAAATAGATTGATAAACCAAAAATAAAAATAATGGCCGACTGGCAATCCTTGCAAGAAAAGGTATTAAAAGGTGACCGTGTAGCGCTGGGGCAGGCTATCACGCTCATCGAAAGCAATAAGCCCGAGCACCGCCAGCAGGCCAACCAGCTACTTAGCGTGCTGCTGCCACATACCGGCCGCGCCCTGCGTATAGGAATTACCGGGGTGCCCGGAGTGGGCAAAAGCACCTTTATAGAGGCGCTGGGCAGCTACCTGACGGCCCGCCACAAAAAGCTGGCCGTACTGGCTATCGACCCTAGCAGCCCGCAATCGAAAGGCAGCATCCTGGGCGACAAGACTCGCATGAACAAGCTGGCAGCCGATCCGCTGGCGTTTATCCGCCCCTCACCTGCCGGCAACAGCCTGGGCGGGGTGGCCGCCAAAACCATGGAAACCATCCTGCTCTGTGAGTCAGCCGGATATGAAATAATTTTTGTGGAGACCGTAGGCGTAGGTCAGTCGGAGGTGGCAGTGCGTAACCTTACCGACATCTTCCTGCTGCTTATGCTGGCCGGTGCCGGGGATGAACTGCAGGGTATCAAGCGCGGCATTGTAGAAATGGCCGACCTGATGGTAATCAACAAGGCCGATGGCGCCAACAAACCGGTAGCCGAGCAGGCACGGCAGGTATATGCCAGCGCCCTGCATCTGTTTGTCCCGCGCATCAACGGCTGGCAGCCACCCGTGCTCACCTGTTCGGCCCTCACCGGCCAGGGCATTGCCGAGGTGTGGCAGGCGGTGCAGCGCTGCTATGAGCATTTGCAAAAGCATAAGCTGCTCGAACCCTTGCGGGCACAGCAAAAGGAGCATTGGTTCCGCACCACCCTGCAGGACGAGCTGATGCAGCGGCTATTACATCATCCGGCTGTAAAAAAGCAATTGCCTGTATTGCAAAAGGAGGTGGTGCAAGACCAAAAAACCCCGTATCAGGCGGCCGAAGAAATCCTGCAATTGTTTTTCGAACAACCGCATTAACCGGATGGCTGCAACAGGCAAGGATATCGACCAGGCGGCTGCCATCCTGCAGATGGGTGGGCTGGTGGCCATTCCTACCGAAACCGTATATGGCCTGGCCGCCAATGCCTTTGATGGCGAAGCGGTAGTAAAGATATTTGCCGCCAAGAACCGGCCGGCCTTCGACCCGTTGATTACCCACGTAGCCGATACTGACCAACTGGCACCTCTGGTGAGCCACATGCCGGCAGCAGCCCGGCAACTGATGCAGGCGTTCTGGCCCGGGCCGCTGACCCTGGTGCTGCCCAAAACCCACCTGATGAACGACCTGGTTACCAGCGGCCTGCCCACAGCCGCTTTTCGCCAGCCACGCCACCCCCTGCTGCAGCAGTTGCTCAGTATTCTCGATTTCCCGCTGGTGGCACCCAGCGCCAACCCGTTTGGCTACGTAAGCCCTACCACCCCACAGCATGTAGAAGCGCAATTGGGTGACAAAATAGACTACATCCTCGATGGCGGCCCCTGCCAGATCGGGGTGGAGTCAACCATTGTGGGTTTTGAAGGTGAGCAGCCGGTGGTGCTCAGGCTGGGCGGCCTGCCGGTAGAAGATATCGAACAAGTGGCAGGAGCCGTAAAGGTAAAACCGCACTCCACCTCTCGCCCGCAGGCACCCGGCATGCTGGAGAGCCACTATGCCCCGCAGGCGTGCCGCGTGGTGGTAGGAGACCTTGCGCATTTAATTAAAAAATACCGGCAACATAAAATAGGCATCCTGTCATTTAGCCGGAAATATCCCGATTATCCTAATTTTGTGCTGTCGGAACGGGGCGACCTGAACGAGGCCGCCAGCCGGCTATTTAGTGCCCTGCGCTGGTTCGACCGGCAACAACTTGCCTACCTGTTGGCCGAACCGGTACCCGATACCGGCCTGGGGCGGGCCATTAACGACCGGCTGCGCAGAGCCGCCACTTAACCATTTTTATGATGAAAACTGTTGACAATATTGATTTTAAGGGCAAGAAAGCCCTGGTGCGGGTAGATTTCAACGTACCGCTGAACGAGCAATTTGAAGTAACCGACCTGACACGCATCAACGCGGCCGTGCCTACCATTAAGAAAATCCTCAACGATGGTGGTGCCGCCATTCTGATGTCGCACCTGGGGCGCCCCAAAAACGGCCCCGAGGAGAAATACTCCCTGAAGCATTTGCTGCCGGTACTATCGGAAAAGCTGGGCACCGAGGTGCAGTTTGCCAGCGATTGCATCGGCCCGGAAGCCGAAGAAAAGGCAGCCGCCCTGCAACCGGGTGACGTGCTGCTGCTGGAGAACCTGCGCTTTCATCCGCAGGAAAAGGCAGGTGATGAGGAATTTGCCCGTCAACTGGCCCGCCTGGGCGATATCTACATCAACGATGCCTTTGGCACGGCTCACCGGGCACATGCCTCCACGGCCGTCATAGCCCGGTTTTTCGAGGTGAAAGGAGCCGGTTACGTAATCGAGGCCGAGCTGAAGAATGCCGCCCGGGTACTTAACAACCCCGAGCGCCCTTTTACCGCCATTATGGGTGGCGCCAAAATATCCGATAAAATCATGATTATCGAGAAGCTGCTCGACAAGGTGGATAACCTGATTATTGGCGGGGCTATGGCTTATACTTTTTTCAAAGCGCTGGGTGGCAAGGTGGGCGCCTCTATGGTAGAAGATGACAAGCTCGAGCTGGCACGCGAGCTTATTCAGAAGGCCAAGCAAAAAGGGGTTAGCCTGGAGCTGCCCATCGATTCGGTCATTGCCAATAAGTTCGCTGCCGATGCCCTGACGCAGATTTCGGACAACGTGAGTATCCCGGACGGCTGGATGGGCCTGGACATCGGCCCCGATGCCCGCGAGGTATTCAGGCGGATCATCAGCAAATCGGCCACCGTATTGTGGAACGGCCCCATGGGGGTATTTGAGATGGCGCCTTTTGCCGAAGGCACCCGGGCCATTGCCAAAGCGGTGCGCGATGCCACGGCCTTTGGCGGCTTTACCTTGGTAGGCGGTGGCGATTCGGCCGCGGCCGTCAACCAGATGGGCTATGGCGACAAGGTATCGTATGTATCAACCGGTGGCGGGGCGCTGCTCGAGTACATCGAGGGCAAAACCCTGCCCGGTATAGCCGCCCTGGAAGATTAACCCCTGCATGGTGAAACGCCTGGCCTGGTTGAGTATGATGCTAATGACCGCAGCCGCAATGCCTGCGGACAAGCAGCGTATCATCTCTTACCGCGGGCACGACTACCTGACCACCTGGCAGGTGCCCGCAGCATTTATCGGCCGCTATCAGGGGCGCAAAGGCGGCTACCTGGTGTTGCGTGCCGATGGCATGGGCGAATACAAATACGACCTCTTTGGGCTGGCCCCAGCCGACTGCCCGCGTCAGCCCATTACCTTAATATGGGGTTTCCTGCTCGATGCGCAGGGTGAGCTCGTCAGGCGTCAGCGCGACTACGGCTATTCCTATCCGCTGCTGCTGCAGAGCACCGGGCGCACCGCCTTTCAGGGGTGCCGCCAGCAGGTAATGATGGACTACCTGCTCGATAAGGGTGAACACCTGCACATTGCCTCCTCTGACGACTGGCAGAAAGCCAAAACACAGCAAGAATAAGCACAGTAAATCCTATGATGATGAAAGCCATACTTACAGCTCTCCTTGCCTGCCTGCTAAGCGCCCCGGTATGGAGCCAGAGCGGCTATGTATTACATCCCGACCGGGTATTTGACGGCCACCAGCTACACAACCGCTGGGTGGTAGCCGTACAGGATGAGAAGATTCTCTATGCCGGCCCGGCCCGCGATCTGCCGGCTGCTGCAGCCACTTTCGATACGCTGGAGCTACCCGGCACCACCCTCCTGCCGGGCCTGATAGAGGGCCACGGCCATATCCTGCTGCACCCGTATAATGAGACCTCGTGGAACGACCAGGTGCTCAAGGAGCCCGAAGCATACCGCGTGGTGCGGGCCACCGTACACGCCCGGAAAACGCTGGCGGCCGGCTTCACCACCTTTCGCGACCTGGGTACCGAAGGGGCCGGCTATGCCGACTACGGCATAAAAAAGGCCATTGAAGAGGGCATCATCCCCGGCCCGCGTATGCTGACCTCCAGCCGCGCCATCGTAGCTACCGGCAGCTATGGGCCCAAGGGGTTTTCGCCCGATTTCGACCTGCCCCTGCTGGGCGCACAGCCGGCTGACGGGCCCGATCTGGCGCGTGTGGTGCGCCAGCAGATAAGCAAAGGGGCCGATTTTATAAAGGTGTATGCCGACTACCGCTGGGGGCCACAGGGCGAGGCGCGGCCTACCTTTACGGTAGATGAGCTTAAGCTGATAGTAGCCGTAGCCAAGAGCAGCGGCCGCGATGTGGTGGCGCATGCCGCTATAGCCGAAGGTATGCGCAGAGCTATCGCAGCGGGGGTGGCTATGATTGAGCATGGCGATGGCGGCACGGCAGAGATCTTTGCGCAGATGAAAGCTAAAAACATAGCCCTATGCCCTACCCTGGCGGCCGGCTATGCCATTGCGCAATACCGCGGCTGGCAGCCCGGTCGCGAGCCGGAATCGGAGCGTATCACCAGGAAAAAAGAGATGTTCAAGACCGCCCTGGCCAGCGGGGTAACCCTGGCTGCCGGTGGCGATGTGGGGGTGTTCAAACACGGCAACAACGTGCTCGAACTGGAACTGATGGCCGACTACGGCATGCAGCCGCTGGAAGTGCTGCGGGCGGCCACCAGCGTGAATGCCCGGTTGTTTCACCTCGACCACAAGCTGGGCAGCATAGCCCCCGGCCTGCTGGCCGACCTGGTAGTGGTACGGGGCAACCCGGCTGAGGATATCAGCCGCCTGCGCCAGGTGGTGCTGGTGATGAAAGGCGGCAAGGTGGTGGTGGATAAGCGCTGATCATAGCTGATTGGCTGCATTTTGGAGATATTCCTCAGTGTCCCTGCGGAGACACTGAGGGGGAAAAGTAGGTCTCACACGCTGTGGCTATGCGCTGACTAGCGGCCTTTTGGAGATATTGAAAGCGGCCCTGCAGAGAGGGTGACAGAAAGGCAAGGAAAAGAAGACTCTATGTTGATAATAATGGAGATAAAAAAAGCCGGCTTGCAACAAACCGGCTTTTTCAGGTAGATTAGAAAAAGGGAAATTATCCTCCGATAGCAATACGCTTAAAGTCGGTTACCGTCAGGCCGGGCTGCATGCTGTTCAGGTATTGTTCTACCGTCATGCTGTTGTCCTTGACAAACTTCTGGGCCAACAGCGTGTTTTCCTGGAAGAACTTATTGCTCCTATCAGCGTCTCTGTAAGGACGCTGATTGTGGGTATGACCTGCTGCCATTCGTTTGGTGGTTTTAGTAGCGCTTGTGAGCATGGCTGGAGCTTTGCGTTAACGATGTTAGAGAATATTTACGGGGATTGCAAGCTTTTGCGGAGAATCATCAACGTCCCTGCGGAGACGTTGATGGAGAAGGCGGCCTGGCGGAGATATTCCTCAGTGTCCCTGCGGAGACACTGAGGGGGAAAAGTAGGTCTCACACGCTGCGGCTATGCGCTGACTAGCGGCCTTTTGGAGATATTGAAAGCGGCCCTGCAGAGAGGGTGACAGAAAGGCAAGGAAAAGAAGACTCTATGTTGATACTAATGGAGATAAAAAAAGCCGGCTTGTAACAAACCGGCTTTTTCAGGTAGATTAGAAAAAAGGAAATTATCCTCCGATAGCAATACGCTTAAAGTCGGTTACCGTCAGGCCGGGCTGTACGCTGTTCAGGTATTGTTCTACCGTCATGCTGTTGTCCTTGACAAACTTCTGGGCCAGCAGCGTGTTTTCCTGGAAGAACTTATTCAGCTTGCCCTGAGCAATTTTATCCACAATATTCTCCGGCTTGCCCTCGGCCAGGGCCTGCTCACGGCCAATGGCCAGTTCGTGATCGATGGTAGCCTGATCTACCTTGTCTTTGCTTACGGCTACCGGACGCATGGCAGCAATCTGCATGGCCACATCCTTGCCGGCTGCCAGTACATCGGCACCACCGGTATTGGCCAGGGCTACCAGCACACCCAGCTTATTGCCGGCATGCACATAGGCCACCACTGCCTCGCCACTCATACGCTCGTAGTGGCTTACTTCAATCTTCTCACCTATCTTACCGATCAGCTCGGTCAGCTTTTCAGCCACCGTCAGTTTATCATCAAAAGGCAAGGCCAGCAGCGCCTCCACGTCAGCCGGCTTATTGTCAAAGGCAATATCCAGAATGCGGTTGGCCGTTTGTATAAACTCATCGTTTTTGGCCACAAAATCCGTTTCACAGGCCAGGCCAATCAGCACGCTCTCGGTGTTGTCGCTGTTGCTTTTTACTACGATCACCCCTTCGCGGGCATCGCGGTCGGCCCGGGCGGCCGATACCTTTTGGCCTTTGGTGCGGAGTATATCAATAGCCTTGTCAAAATCACCATCGGCTTCTACCAGCGCCTTTTTGCAATCCATCATGCCGGCACCGGTCATTTTGCGCAATTCGTTTACTTCTTTAGCTGTGATAGCCATAATTTTCGTCATTAAAAGGGTTAAAAAACTTATCTTATACAAAAATTGAACACCAGCCTTTACACCGATGTTCAATTTATACAGGTTACAAAATTTATCGGCTTAGGCCTTTTCCGTTACCTCTTCGGCTTGCTCATCGGCCTTACGCTTGGCAGCTTCCTCCTCCTTACGTTTGGCTGCTTCCTTGTCCTTTTTGCGCTCCATCAGCCCTTCCTCAATTACGCGGCCTATCTCTTTGGTGATAATGGCAATCGATTTGAAGGCATCATCGTTGGCCGGTATGGGGTAGTCGATGGCTGTCGGGTCGGAGTTGGTATCTACCATAGCAAATACCGGGATATTGAGCTTCTGCGCTTCTTTGATGGCAATATGCTCGCGCTTTACATCCACCACATAGAGGGCGGCCGGCAGCCTGGTAAGGTCGGCAATACCGCCCAGCACGCGCTCCAGCTTCTGGCGCTCACGCTGAATCATCAGCTTTTCACGCTTGGCCAGGTTGGCATAGGTCTCTTCCTTCATCATTTTGTCGATGGAGGACATCTTCTTGAGTGACTTGCGGATGGTGGCAAAGTTGGTAAGCATACCACCCAGCCAGCGCTCGGTAACATACGGCATATTGAGGCGCTTGGCCTCCTCTTCGATAATGGCCTTGGCCTGCTTCTTGGTGGCCACAAACATTACCTTACGACCTGAGCGCACAATGTTTTTAAGTGCGGCCGAAGCCCGATCGAGGCACTCAAGCGTTTTATTGAGGTCGATAATATGGATCCCGTTCTTCTCCATGAAGATATACGGAGCCATGCGGGGGTCCCATTTTCTGGTCAGGTGCCCGAAATGAACACCGGCATCCAAAAGATCTTTATGTGTTAAATTTCCCATTTACTCTTGTTGTTGTGCCGGCAGCAACCAACCCTGAGGCAGGCTGCGGGCAGCCTTCTGTGCCGCCAGCGGTTTTAATTGATTAACGTTTACTGAACTGGAACCTTCTGCGGGCCTTTCTTCGGCCGTACTTCTTGCGTTCCACCATGCGCGAATCACGCGTCAGGAAGCCCTCCTTCTTCAGGGGCGGGCGATATTCCGGGTCTACCTCGCATAGAGCACGGGCAATAGCCAGCCTGATGGCTTCGGCCTGACCTTTGAAACCGCCACCGTCCACATTCACTTTAATATCAAATTTGCCATCGGCATCCACTACATTAAGGGGCTGCTTGATGACAATCTGCATCACATCCATCGGGAAATACTCGGCCATATCCTTGTTGTTGACCTTGATTTCGCCCTTGCCGGGCTGCATGTATATACGCGCCACGGAGGTCTTCCTGCGACCAATTGTATTTATTACTTCCATCAATTTATATCTTTACTTCAGTGGGTTTCTGCGCCTGGTGGGGATGTTCGGCCCCGGCATAAACATAGAGGTTGCGGAACAACTGCCGGCCCAACCTGTTTTTGGGTAACATGCCTTTCACCGCCCTTTCTACCAATCGCTCAGGTGCCTTTTCCATCACCTGCCTGGGCGTTTCAAAACGCTGACCACCGGGATAACCGGTATGACGTACGTAAACCTTGTCAGTCCATTTCTTACCGGTAAGCTTAACCTTAGCGGCATTAATGACAATTACATTATCTCCGCAATCGACATGCGGAGTGTAACCAGGTTTTTGTTTTCCTCTCAGGAGCTTTGCCACCTCCGATGACAACCTCCCCAAAACCTTCGCCTCGGCATCAACAATCACCCAGCGCTTGTCCACGGTGTTTTTGTTGAGCGAAACGGTCTTATAACTCTCTGTGTTCACTTATGTATGATTTGTTAAAATAAATACCCCCGCAAAAACGGGACACAAAAATAGAATTATTAAAATTGAAAACCAATATGTTGACCAAATTCGTCTTGTTTTTGTTTGATTAATCCGCTATCTGTTTGTGGCAGCTTTTAGCTGTCTTTTTTAAAGAAAATTCAAGTTCAGAAAAACCGTAGAGGTCTCTAATACCCATATTGATAGCATCTTGCTGATTTTTAGCATGTTTAGCGGTTACTTATAGCTCAACCCGGGCATCAAATATTCGTGTTATGGATTGGCTTTTAAAATAACTTATGTATAATTGAAACGGGTTGATATAATATAGGACTATTTGTATGTTGTTTAAAAGATTCATAATCCTCAGCCTCTTACTTGGTCTGACCTACAAGCCTTTGGCACAAACTGCCGGAGACCTGATGTTTGTAGGATATAATGCGGACGGCAACGATGGCTTTGCCTTTGTTACCTTAATCGACTTGGCCGATAACACCACCATACATTTTAGCGACAACGAATGGAACGGCCTCCCCATTGGTAGCGGTGGCGCTTTCAACAATACCAGCGAGGGAGAGATGACCTGGATTAATAATACCGGCAGTACGATCACTGCCGGTACGGTTATCACCATTACCGGGGCCAGTACTACCGCAGTGGCCAGTACCGGCAGCATTAGTGGCAATATCAATTTAAATGCCTTTAATGAGGTACTTTATATGTTTCTTGGCCCCGACAATGTAACCCCCACCGCTTTTATCAGCGCCATCAGCAATGACGGTTTTAGCAGTACTAAAGGCACCCTGACCAATACCGGTCTCACCCAAGGCGTCAACGCCCTGGCGATAACCGGTGATGAAGACATTATGATTTATACCAACAATAACAACTGCAACGGCACTGTAGCAGAATGTGCCGCCCTGCTGGCCACACCTGCCAACTGGGCCACCCAGGATGGAGGTGGCGATCAGGATGCCGATGGCACCTATCCGGATTATCCTGCCGACCTGTGCGATGTGGCCGGCACCCTCTTTTATCCCAGCCAATATTACTATTCGCTGGCCAGTGGCAACTGGGACGACAACAACTCCTGGAGCCTTACCTCAGACGGGAGCAGCGGCCCTTTACCGGCCGGTGAATATCCCAGGCGTACCGATAATGTGGTAATCCGCAACGGCCACACCATTACGGTAAATGCTGCGGACGATAACAAGTCTTGCGGGGTATCTCCCGATGGCCTAAACCGGGCCAATGTGGGCCCCTTTGCCTCTTCCGGAGTGAGGATGTTTTATCATACCGGCAACATAATTATTGATGCCGGTGGCACACTCTCCATCACTACCCGCTCGATGTACGAAGGCTACACCTATGTAAACGGCACCATGGTCAGTACGGCTGATATTATAAACCTGGGAATTCTGGAAGTGACATCTACTGCCACCTTTTCTTCGGATGACGACCTGATCCTGACCGGCTACAGCAATACTACCCTCGACAACACCAGCACAACAGATGACGACCTTTACCTTGACTGGACCGATGCCCTGCTCTGTGGTACAGGGGTGCTCAATATCGGTGCCGATGCCGGCAACCCACTTAACCCAACCATTCAATATCTAAATGGCGCTACGGAGGCGCAAATATGTGCATCGCTAACCATTACCTGTAGTGTAAATTGTGGTGGGTTTGTAGCCCCAAGTTCACCCGGAGCATTTACCATCTATTGGGATGGACCAGGTGGCGTAGGCAATAACCTGAATATCGGTCTTTGGCTCAAAGCCGATGATCTGTCGGGCTCGGATGGCAGCGCTATAGCTACCTGGCCAGACGCC
Organism: Cyclobacteriaceae bacterium; assembly: GCA_015488485.1. Lineage (GTDB taxonomy): Bacteria > Bacteroidota > Bacteroidia > Cytophagales > Cyclobacteriaceae > S012-113. The sequence goes on from WFNR01000043.1 coordinate 35,669, forward strand.
TCGGGCAACGGCAATGACGCCACCCAGGCAACTGCCGGTCGTCAGCCACTATACTTTAGCACCAGCAGCCTTAATAATATGCCGGCAGTACGTTTTGACGGAGTTGATGACCAGATGATTGTAGCCGATGCTGATATTCTGGATAATTCAAGCGGCCTCTCATTGTTTACCGCCATCAGGCCGGCCAACCTCGATGGCAACCCACGTGGTATACTGGGGAAGAGGTTGAATTTTACCAATACCTCAGAGTACTCTTATACCTGGTTTTTTTATACCTCCAATGCTTTGTATGCAGATATTGTAACCAGCAACGACCGTTTTAACACAGGGGCAACCACCTACTCCAGTGCCACCAATTATCTGTTAAACTTGATCTTTGATGGGTCGTTGGCCTCGGCAGTGCGGAGCAATATCTACGATGCCGAAAACAATGTTGTTACCGCTTCCGAAACATCCACTTCACTGATTAACGGCAACACCGGACTAACGCTGGGGGCGCTAAATGCCGATTACGGCACCTATCTGGGGGCCGATTACGGGGAAGTTATCCACTTCAATCTGGCCGTTAATAGCGCTCAACGTATCCTTATCAACAACTACCTTTCTGCTAAATACAATATCACCTTGGCAGCCAATGACGTGTACAAGATGGACGACCCCGCCAATGGCAATTACGACTACGAGGTAGCGGGTATCGGCCAGGCAAGCGATGGCAGCGCCCACCGCGATGGCAAAGGGCCGGGTATAGTGCGCATGAACCTGGCGGATGACCTGGATAATAATGAATTTTTGATGTGGGGGCATGACAACACCAGCCTGTCGGCCGACAATACCACTGATGTGGATGGCACTGTGATAGAAGCACGTTTGGACAGGGTGTGGCGGGTTAGCATCAATGACGATACCGGTACCCCCGTAAGTGTGGGGTCGGTACGGGTAATTTTTGATGTGTCGAATCTGCCGCCAGGAATCGTGGGCTCGGACCTGCGGTTGTTGATTACACGAAATGACGCTTTTTTTGCCGACAATGACGTAACCCCGCAAGCCGGTTCGTATAATGTGGATAACCGTACCATAACTTTTTCAAATGTTACTTTTGTTGATGGTGACTATTTTACCCTGGGCACCATCGACAACACCAACAGCCCCTTGCCTATTACTCTTGCTGTATTTAACGCCCGGCAGGCAAATGGTAAGACCTTGCTTACCTGGACTACTGCTTCGGAAGAAAATAATGATTTTTTCACCATTGAACGCTCCGATGGCAGAGGTGAGTGGCAGGAATTAGGCAAAGTAAAAGGAGCTGGTAACAGCAGTACGGAAATTTCCTATAGCTTTACCGACAATATTCCCTTGCTTGGATACAACTACTACCGCCTCAAACAAACCGACTTTGACGGCACCTCCACCTATTCCGATATTCGTCTGGTCTATTTCGATGAATTGGAACTGGTCAGCGTATTTCCCAATCCATTTACCGAGCGGGTCTTTCTGCAAAATTTAAAATATGACCGGATTTTTGTTTATGATATCCAAGGCCGCCAACAAGCCGTTAATATCATCCCCGACAAGAATTTGGTAAAACTGGAGATGCATAACCTAAAACCGGGTGTTTATCTGATCAGGGTGGTGCATAACAACCGAGCTCATACCTATCGGGTAATAAAGCAGTATTAAGGCCTTTTTTGGGTAATATTATACAAAAAAAAGGCCGCCCCCAATTGGGGACGACCTTTTAACCATACACAGGAAGTGCTTACTGCACATCTTCTATATCTTCCACATCCTCAACTTCCACTTCTTCCACCTCTTCCGGGGCGGCTTCCACTTTAAACTGGATGTGGTTGCCATCGAAATCGATCAGCACATGGTCTCCGGCAGTCACCTTACCGGCTATAATCTCTTTCGAGAGCTCGTTGAGTATTTCACGCTGCATAACCCGCTTCAACGGCCGGGCTCCGAAAGTCGGATCGTAGCCTACTTCGGCCAGGTGCTCCAGGGCAGCCTCGCTGATATCGATGGTGATACCGCTTTGCTCTACCCGCTTGCGAATCAGGTTGAACTGGATGTTGACAATCTTGCGCAGGTCTTCTTTGCTAAGCGGCCTGAACATGATGATCTCATCCACCCTGTTGAGGAACTCGGGACGTACCGATTTCTTCAGAATCTCGAATACCTCTTCACGGGTCTTCTCTACCACCTCTTCTACATCCTGACCCTCCTTGAGGTTGTCGAAACGCTCCTGGATAAGCGTTGACCCGATGTTGGTGGTCATGATGATAATGGTATTTTTGAAGTTGGCCACCCGACCTTTGTTGTCGGTAAGCCTACCGTCATCCAGCACCTGCAGCAGGATGTTAAACACATCCGGGTGAGCCTTCTCAATCTCATCGAGCAGGATTACCGAGTAGGGCTTTCTGCGCACTGCTTCGGTAAGCTGGCCACCTTCGTCATAGCCCACATAGCCCGGAGGCGCACCTATCAGCCTGCTCACGGCATGGCGCTCCTGGTATTCCGACATATCAATACGCACCATGGCGTGCTCGTCATTAAACAGGTACTCAGCCAGCGCCTTCGAGAGCTCGGTTTTACCTACCCCGGTAGTACCCAGGAAGATAAACGAGCCTATCGGTCTGCGCGGATCCTGCAAGCCGGCCCGGCTACGCCTTACGGCATCGGCCAGCACCTGAATGGCCTCTTCCTGTCCGGCCACGCGCTTGCTCAGCTCTTCTTCCAGGTGCAATAGCTTCTCTTTATCGCTTTGCAGCATCTTCGATACCGGTATGCCGGTCCATTTGGCTACCACTTCGGCAATATCTTCGCTGTCCACCTCTTCCTTGAGCAGCGTGCTGTCGCCTTCCTGCATCTCCTTGAGTTGGGTTTGCAGGTCGGCCAGTTGCTTCTCAGCCTCGATAAGCTTGCCGTAGCGTATCTCGGCTACTTTGCCCAGATCACCGGCCCGCTCGGCCTGCTCGGCTTCAATCTTCAGGCGCTCAATCTCTTCTTTTTTATGCTGAATACCCTGGATGATATTCTTTTCATTCTCCCACTTGGCTTTGAGCTTGTTGCGCTCATCTACCAGTTCGGCTATTACTTTGTTGAGCTTCTCCTCTTTCTTTTTATCCTTTTCACGCCTGATGGCCTCGCGCTCAATCTCCAGTTGCATAATCTTACGCTCCAGCTCATCGAGTTCCTCGGGCATGGAGTCAATTTCGATACGCAGCTTGGAGGCCGCTTCGTCCATCAGGTCAATAGCCTTGTCGGGCAGGAAGCGGTCACTGATATAGCGGTGCGACAGTTCTACGGCTGCAATCACGGCATCGTCCTTGATGCGTACACCGTGGTGCAGTTCGTACTTGTCTTTAATACCGCGCAGAATCGAGATAGCATCTTCTACCGAAGGCTCATCTACGATTACCATCTGGAACCTGCGTTCCAGCGCCTTGTCTTTTTCGATATGCTTCTGATACTCGTTGAGTGTGGTAGCGCCAATGGCATGCAGTTCACCACGCGCCAGGGCGGGTTTCAGCAGGTTGGCGGCATCCATAGCGCCTTCGCCACCACCGGCCCCGATCAGGGTGTGTATCTCATCGATAAACAGGATGATCTCACCATCCGAATCGGTAACCTCTTTGATAACCGCCTTGAGGCGCTCTTCAAATTCACCCTTGTATTTGGCACCGGCTACCAGCAAGCCCATATCAAGCGAGATGATGGTCTTCGACTTGATATTTTCCGGCACGTCACCATCCACAATACGCTGGGCCAGGCCTTCCACAATAGCCGTTTTACCCACACCCGGTTCTCCGATCAGAATCGGGTTGTTTTTGGTTCTACGCGAGAGTATCTGCAGCACGCGCCTGATCTCCTCATCACGGCCGATAACCGGGTCTATCTTACCCTCTTTGGCCAGTTGGTTGAGGTTTTTTGAATAGCGCTCCAGCGAGCGATACTTACCCTCGGCATTGGGGTCGGTAACCTTGCCACCACCGCGCAGTTCCTGAATAGCGGCAATCAGCGCCTGACGCTCGAAGCCCATATCCTTCATCAGGGTGGCTACCTTATCGCTACCGGCCAGCAAGCCGAGCAGCATATGCTCGATGGCAATATACTCATCGCCAAACTGCTTGAGCTGCTTCTCAGCTTCCTGCAGCACCTTGTTGGCGTTGTTCGATAAGTAGGGTGAACCACCCGATACCTTCGGGTAGCTGTTGATGATTTCATCCAGCTTACTGGTAAGCAAGTTGGTATTGATGTTGAGTTTCTTTAAAATAAAAGAAACCACATTTTCATCAGCCCCCAACAGGGCCTTGAGGATGTGCCCGGGCTCAATAGCCTGCTGACCCGATGCGGTCGCAAGGTCTATGGCCTTTTGCAACACCTCCTGTGATTTTATGGTGTATTTGTCAAAATTCATATTTTGTCCTCCTTTCGCTTTTTTATTTTCCCCTTTGTATTATCAAAAACTTTACCCTACTTAAAAAGCGGAAGTTTTGGCATATTTTTAAGTAATACGTTAGTAATTACCGACAATTTGGCATAGAAAATAGTATTTTTCTTAGGGGTAAAACCCGCGGTAACACTTTAAACAGGCATGCGGATATGCTCAAGCCAGCGCGCCAGGAAGCAATCGGTAAGCCGGTAGGCTGTGGTGTCAGAAGTAACTTCACGATAGAGCATCTCTTTCTCTTCCAGGGCCTGCAGCGACCTCTTGACCGAAGCAGGACTACCCAAACCATATTGGCGCAAGAAGCTGCCGGCAGTCGGCTGGGTTACTGTGTGCTCGCTGGCAATCGCCCACAACAAGCGCCACTGACCTTTGGTAAGCAGATTGCGGTATTGCAGGTAGGTATCTTCGTACTCAAGCAGCAAGCCATAGCAAGCCTGCCGGACATCGGCCAGGTTTATTTCGCTTAGTGGCAATGAGAAAAGCCGGTTACAAACCGCCTGGGTATAATATGTATGGCGGCAAGTCCAGTCCAGCACAAATTCTACCGCCTCATCTCTGATCTGCCGCTCGTGTTTACTAAACATTTTTTTTATAAAGGTGCTATAGGCTTTATCCGGTATGGGGCCCAGGTGCAATGGGCTGGTGCTGGCAAAAAATGGCCGTCTGGCACTGCTGAACATCTGCTGCAGCACATGCCTGCGGCTGCCACTGAAAATAAAACGCAGGTTGCCGAGCGGTTGAATCAGGGTACGCAACAGAGCTTCCACATTTTTCTCCGGGTAGCTGACAATCTGCTGAAACTCATCCAGGGCCACTACCACCGGTTTGGGTTGCTCATTCAGAAAAAAAAGCAAATCACGCAGCGAGTACTCTTGCTGCTGCGGCCGGTTGAAGGTAAGGCTGACTTCCGGTGCCCCGGTGAGCATATCGTACGAGATCACCGGATTGAAGCCTTTTAGTAAATTGAGGAATTTTTTTCCCAGGCTCTGTTTTTCGGGAAAAACCTGCAGGATAGCCCCGGCCAGCAGATTAACCAACTCCTGCAGCGATTGTGAGGCGTACAAATCGACATAGATACAGGTAAATTCCTTTTTACGATTTAAGCGGTAAAACAAGTGCTGGATAAGCCCGGTTTTACCCATCCGCCTGATTGACAACAGAGTAACATCCTGCCCGTGGCGCATGTGACGCTCCAGCAAGGCGGTTTCTTCCTGCCGGTCGCAAAAATATCCCGGCCCGGCATACCCCTTCAGCAAAAACGGGTTCTCCACTTTGCCCATACCCCAAATCTATTAAACATTTTGCGTTTAACAAAATGTATTTAACAAAATGTTAAAAATAAATAGCCTATATGAGTAAAAAAGGATGGTTAACTGTTCATTATTTCTTCTATTTCATCGGCTTCGATGGGGATATTCTTCATCAAATTGAGATGACCGTGCTTTTGAATGACGATATTGTCTTCCAGGCGGATACCCAGGTTTTCTTCACGGATATAGATACCCGGCTCTACGGTAAAGACCATACCTTCTTTGATAGGCTGGTAAAAATTACCCACATCGTGCACATCCAGGCCGAGAAAATGCGAGGTGCCGTGCATAAAGTATTTTTTATAAGCCGGATTTTCCGGGTCCTGGTTTTTGATATCGGTTTTGTCAAGCAGGCCAAGACCGAGCAATTCGCTCTCCATCACCTTGCCTACCTCCTTGTTATACTCATGCAGGATTACCCCGGGGCGCAGCATGTTGGTGGCCTCGTTCTTTACCCGCAGCACGGCATTGTATACTGCCTTTTGGCGGTCGGTAAAGCGGCCGTTTACCGGTATGGCGCGGGTCATATCGGCATTGTAGTTGCCGTACTCAGCCCCCACATCCAGCAGCAGCACATCACCGTCCTGGCAAGGTTTGTCGTTATCTACATAATGCAGCACACAGGCGCTGAAGCCGCTGGCAATGATAGGCGCGTAAGCAAAGCCGCGCGAACCCTGGCGGATAAACTCATGGATAAATTCGGCTTCCACTTCATATTCCATCACTCCGGGTTGCAGAAAGCTAAGCACCCGTCTGAAACCGGCTTCGGTAATATCGCAGGCCTTTTGCATCATGGTCAGCTCCACTTCACTTTTTATGGCGCGCAACTGGTGCATAATAGGCGCCAGGCGCCCGTACTGATGCTGCGGATATTTGCCATGACACCATTTGCTGAAGCGATCGTCACGGGTCTCTACGGTCAGCACCGCCCGGGTGTGCTCGTTGCTGTTCAGGTAAATGGTATCGGCCTCCACCGCTATGGTATTGAATACCCGCTCAAACTCGGTATTCCACATGATGGTTTTTATGCCACTGATGGCACGGGCTTCTTCTTTGGTAAACTTGTGGCCCTCCCAGATGGCAATCAGCTCACTGGTTTCTTTCAGAAACAATACCTCCCGCAGGCTTTCATCGGGGTGGTCGGGCATGATAACCAAGGTGGTGTCTTCCTGGTCGATGCCGCACATATAGAGCAGGTCGTTGTTTTGCCGGAAAGGCATGGTGCCATCGGCATTGGTAGGCATAATATCGTTGGAGTTAAACACCGCTACACTGCGTGCCGGCAGCTGCTTGCGGAGATTGGCCCTGTTTTGTATATACAAATCGGCCGGAGGGATGTTGTATCGCATGGTAAAAGTGGTTAATGACTTATGGTCAACAAATTTACACTTTACCGGCATTCCTGCCGCCCTAAATAAAGGCTATTTCATGCCGCTTACGGAAATATTGACCGCCAGCGGCTACCTTTGCAACATGAATAGTCGGCAGGCCGATATCAGACAATTTTCTTTGGAAGAACTCCGGGAGCTTTTCCGCCAGCAGGGCGAGCCGCCTTTTCGCGGCAACCAGGTGTACGAGTGGTTGTGGAGCAAAGCCGCCACCGATTTTGCCGTGATGAGCAATCTGGGGCAAAAAACCCGCCAATGGCTGGCTACTCATTATGCCATCAACCCGGTACAGATCGACCAGCAGCAGCGCAGTGCTGACGATACGGTAAAGTTCGGCTTCCGCCTGCATGACGGCCATCTGGTAGAGGGGGTGCTCATCCCCACTCCCAGGCGCCTGACTGCCTGTATCTCTTCGCAGGTAGGCTGCTCGTTGAGCTGTGCCTTTTGTGCTACCGGCCGCCTGCCGCGCCTGCGCAACCTGACGGCAGCCGAAATCTACGACCAGGTGGTGCTGATCAACCGGCAGGCCGAAGTATTGTACGGCAAATCGCTGACCAATATCGTGTATATGGGTATGGGAGAGCCGCTGCTTAACTACCGGGAAGTGCTACGCTCTGTCGAACTCATTACCGGGGAGCCGGGGTTGGGTATGGCCGCCAGGCGCATCACCGTATCCACGGCCGGCATCGCCAAAATGATCCGCCAACTGGGTGATGACCGGGTGCGCTTTAACCTGGCGCTAAGCCTGCATGCCGCCAATGATGTCAAGCGCAGCGAGATGATGGCCATCAACGACACCAATTCGCTTGCCGAGCTTAGAGAGGCGCTTAAATACTATTTTGCGCGCACCAAAAATCCGGTAACCTATGAATACATCCTCTTCGATGGCTTTAACGACAGCCTGACCGATGCTGAAGAACTGTACCGCTTTACCCGCCATGTGCCCTGCAAAGTGAATATTATTGAATATAATCCGGTAGCCGGCACCCCATTCAGCAAAGCAGCAGCCGAACGCCTGGAGCGCTTTGCCGGTTACCTGGAAGATAAAGGCGTAACAGTGAAGGTGCGCAGAAGCCGCGGCCAGGATATAGATGCTGCCTGCGGTCAGCTGGCCGGCAAAAACGGCTAATCAGAAGTTGCTTTTTTGCCAGCACAAATCTTATTATCTTGCCGGCCAGGCTCAACCCCTATGCGTAAACGAAGAAAATGGCTGGTGGTGATCATCCTGGCCGGGCTGGCTGCCCTGGCTTACACACCCGACATACCGGTAGATCACCTCAGGGAGCGCTATACCTACCCTGAATCACAATTCCTGCCCTTTGAGGGAATGCAGGTACACTACCGGCAGACCGGCAGCGGCCCATGCCTGTTGCTGCTACATGGGGTGGCCTCGAGCCTGCACACCTGGCAGGGCTGGCATAGACGGCTTAGCGATGCCTACACCGTAGTATCGGTAGATCTGCCGGGCTTCGGCCTTACCGGACCGCACCCGCAGGCCGACTACAGTGAAGCCATGTATATGCGCCTTTTCGATACCCTGCTCAGCCACCTCGGCCAGGACAGCTGCCTGGTGGCCGGCAACTCCTTTGGCGGCTATCTGGCCTGGCATTATGCCCTGGCCCGGCCACAGGCTGTCAAGAAGGTGGTTTTGCTCGATGCGGCCGGTTTTGATAATGCCGAAAAGACGAGCAATATCGGCTTCCGGTTAGCGATGAACCCGCTCACGAGGCCGTTTACCTATTATGTTACTCCGCGGTTTGTATTGCAGTGCTCGGTGGCCAACGTTTATGGCGACCCGCAAAAGGTAACACCGCAACTGGTGCAGCGCTATTACGACCTGATTTTGCGCAGCGGCAACCGGCAGGCTTTTGCCACTATCCTGAACAGGCTGCACCAACAACGCACCAATCCCGACACCCTGCGCCACCTGCACC
>WFNR01000044.1 GCA_015488485.1 Cyclobacteriaceae bacterium
CGCAGACAGCCGCGGTGATTGGCGATGTACAGGTGCGCAACCGGGGTACCATCGGGGGCAGCCTGGCCCATGCCGATCCGGCAGCCGACTACCCGGCTACGGTGCTGGCCTGTGAAGCTCAAATAGCGGTAGCCGGAAAAAATGGTAGCCGCACCATTGCTGCCGCTGACTTCTTCCAGGGTATGTACAGCACGGCTCTGGAAGAGGGCGAAATGATTACAGCCGTGCGTTTCCCGAAAATCGCTGCCGGCAACTACCAAAAGTTCGCCCAATCGGCCTCGCGCTTTGCCGTAGTAGGTGTGGCTACGGTAAAAGCTGACGGTGGCATCCGGGTAGGTATTACCGGGGTGGCCGATAGTCCTTATCGGGCTACGGCCGTAGAACAGGCCTATGACGGCTCATCTGCCGCAGCCGAACATGCCGTAGATGACGTGGAGGTAATGTCCGACCATTTTGCCGATGCCGAATACCGGGCACATCTGGCCAAGGTGTTGACCAAAAGAGGCCTGGAAGTCCTTTAGAAAAAGCGCACCCCTCTATGACCCGTTGAAAATAGAGGGGTGTTTTATTATGTTTTTATGTGTTTAAACATTATATTAGCATAAATACATTTAAAATGTCCGTCATCCGTCAAATAACACCTCTGTCAGGTATTCCCTGGCCTACTCAGGATCCTTTTCTGTTTTGCGCCTATCACCTGGATCATTATCCGGCCGGTCAGGATCATCTGGGGCCTGCACCAGGGTTACTTGCCGGCCGCAATCTGGGCCATGATTTCACCCTGAAGGACGGCTGGCGTATGTACCACGGAACAACCGTACCGGGCTTTCCGGTCCATCCGCATCGCGGTTTTGAAACCATCACTATCAACAAACAAGGCTGGGTAGATCATAGCGATTCGCTGGGGGCTGCCGGTCGCTTCGGGCCCGGTGATGTACAATGGATGACGGCCGGCCGAGGGGTTCAGCATGCCGAAATGTTTCCTTTGCTCAAGAAAGATAAAGACAACCCGTTGGAAATCTTTCAGGTATGGCTCAACCTGCCACGAGCTGATAAATTTGTTGAACCACACTACAAAATGCTCTGGCACAACACCGTCCCGCAGATTGAGGAAGAACAAGATAATGACCAAAAGACAATCATCCGGCTTATTGCCGGCACATATAAGGATTTTATATCCCCTGCACCTCCCGAAAATTCCTGGGCGGCAGATCCGCAAAATCAGGTAATGATTTGCCTGATAACCCTGCCGGCCAGCAGCCACTGGCAGTTGTCCGCCACAGATGCTGACATTAACCGTACGTTGTATTTCTACAGTGGTCAGGCGCTTACGATCGACCAAAAAAACATACCGGTAAACAGCGCCATCGAGTTGGTGCCCGACAGCACATTGCATGTGATCAACCCCACAAGGAAACCGGTCGAGCTACTGCTTTTACAGGGTCGTCCTATAAATGAGCCGGTGGTACAGTACGGCCCATTTGTGATGAACAGCAAGGAAGAAATTCATCGCGCCTTTGTCGATTACCAGCGTACCGAATACGAGGGCTGGCCGTGGCCGCAACCCGATCCGGTGCACGGGCGCCAGCGCGGGCGTTTTGCGCGCTATGCCGATGGCTGTGAAGAGGTGCCCGACAGCGAAACTGTGAAACCCTGATATAAGTCCTTTCCTGCGGCCGCAACAAGCGCTACCTTTAGCTGGCACCAATCAAACAAACGATGATGAAAAAAATATTCTTTCTAACTATGCTTGCCGGCCTGATGCTTACGAGCCGGGGTTACGGACAAGGAGCGCCTGCCCCCATTTTCGGGGTAAAAGGCGGGCTGAATTTTGCCAATATTGGTGGTGAAACCGACAACAAACTAAAAACCGCTTTTCATGCCGGGGTGTATTCCGAGGTTTTTTTCGATTATTTTCTGATGATGCAGGCCGAGCTGTTGGTGTCGCTGCAAGGCCATGCGGCCGATCCCAACAATGCCTTTGCCAGCAGCCTTAGCCTGTGGTATATCACCTTGCCTATAATGGCGCGTTATAACCTGGGGTATAATTTCAATGTTCATGCCGGTATCCAGCCGGCTGTATTGCTCAGCGCCAAATCGGTCTATCAGGATCAAAAATTTGACGTAAAAGACCAGACCAAGGGTTTCGACCTGGGATTGCCTATAGGGGTGGGATATGAGTTTTCCTGAGTTTGACACGATTTTGAGTTAACAAACTGATAGAGAGGCAATTAAAAAAATGCTTTCGATATACAAATTATTGTAAGTGCTTGATATCCTGGTCTTTAGGGAACAGGTCTGGCAATGGTTTTTCCGCTACAGCGCTCAGCAG
>WFNR01000045.1 GCA_015488485.1 Cyclobacteriaceae bacterium
GCAATGAGCAGGAGCGCCAGCAGGTAAGAGATAAATGGTGCCTGCCACAGCAGTATATGTTGTATGTTGGGGCGCTGAACGAGAATAAAAATGTGCTGGTAATCCTGCAGGCCATGCGGCAGTTAAAGGGTAAGCTTGACTTGCCGCTGGTAATAGTAGGGCATGGTGAGGCCTATAAACGTAAACTTTTGGCTTACGCCCATAAACACGGGCTGGAAAAACGGTTGATTTTTGCCAGTGAAACAGCCAATCCTGCTCCGCGTGAATTATCGGCCTTTTATCAAATGGCTGAGGTGTTCATCTTTCCGAGTTTTTATGAGGGCTTTGGCATCCCTATTCTGGAAGCCCGCTTCAGCGGCACTCCGGTGGTGGCTTCCAATAGCAGTTGTCTGCATGAAGCCGGGGGCGAGAGCAGTTATTATTTCAGTCCGGCAGATAGTGAGGAGCTGGCGGAGTGCTTATTGACCGTTTTGCAGGGGTCGAACAGCCCGGGTTGGGTCCAAGACATTTTCAGGATTGATGTATTGACAAAGCAATGGATAAGTTTATATCGGGGGTTGCTCTAAAACACGATCCAGTTCTTCCAATACATGGGTGCTTTTTTCGGGTTCAAACTTGCGGGCATACAGTTTGTCACTTTGAAGCAAAGCAGGCAAATCCCGTTCCGTAAGCACCCGAGGGCTAGGTGATGCATGTGATGGCCAGGAAATATAGTGTAAATGATAGCCGGTTAGTTCTTTAGAAGAAAAAGGGGCATTGTATAAAATTGTTTGTATAAGCATTTCATCTGCCACATAAGAATGCTTGAAATTTTGGTGATAAAGAGGCATTTGTTGCAATATATATTTTGCTTGTTTTAACGTGATGGCCCACCACTGGCTACCATGATAAAGATGAGGGATACTATTCCGATCAAAACGCTTCTTAAAATAAAGGTGTGCTGCAGCATTAAAAAGCGATCCGATTGCGGGTTTCTTGGAATGAGGTGGGAAAGCTCTCCAGCGTTTTGCAAGTTTAAAATGAAAGCGATTTATTCTGAATAAGCCGCCTTGGTGTTCGTTCCAATCAGGATCTGGCATGGGAATACCTTCAATGAATCCTTTGTCGGGGTTGGAGGCAAAAAACTGTTGAATAAAAGCGTTTGATTTGATAGGATAGTCCTGACCGCTAAGCAGAATCACTCTGTCAAATTCTTGGTTGACAGCTTTTTCAAGGAGCAAAACTTCTGCTTTTATCAGGTTGTAAGAGCCCCACCCTGTGTTATATATTGAATAGAGGTCTACTGATGGCATATTAGATATTTCTTCAAACTGTTTTAAGACGCTTTTTCTATCAATATGTATAAAAAAATGAACTTCCGGGTCTTGTAACCGATCGATTAGTCGAGTAAGAGCTTCCGGGTATTTATGTGCCAAAATCAGATATGCAATTTTCATGACTAAAAAATGGTTGATAATAATTTACGTAATTTACCGATTAGGTTATCATCATAAATTGTATCTAATATTTCCGGTTTTTCCTCCAAATTATATTTGTTCAGAATTTCATTTAATTCGTCATGTGGAGTTTTTCCTGTATCGGCAAGGAGTTTTTTATACAGAGAGCCTTCCTCCAGATTAATACTTTTTGTATGTTCAACTATTACTTTATCTATTATTCCGATATTGCCTTTTACAAGTGTTGGCCAGAGAAAATCCAACCCCCACCCGGATTTACTAACAGAAAATGAATCCAAACAAGCAGTAAGCGCCTGATGACTGAACAAAGGACACATTACCTCCACAAAATTGCTAATACGCACTTTATAGCCAATATGATGTCTTAGCATTTTCCAGGATGTGTTCTTTTTTAAGGTACTGGGTTGCGAAATATCCAGGTTAAAAGCTTCATGATAATGAAATAAAGCACTGGTGGTGCCCTTAATGATTTTGATATCATCATCCGGCATCCAAAAGTTCTGGTAATTCAACAAGTGGGGGTTTGCTCGAAGCACCTTTTGAATAGCTTCGTATTTATAGCCCGGTTGGTGGAAAACAAAGTCTGCATGATTTTGCAATATAGCTTTTCTCTTTTGGTCCAGACTGTCCGGATAATATATCAAAGCAATATCAAAATCTCGGTTTTCAACCATCCAACTTGATATACAATTAAATTCTCCAATCGTTGTTATTAATAAATTTTTTCTATTCATTATGAAAGCTATTTGGAATTGTACAACGAATGCCAAATTGCAGAAATTTCATATCCCTATGTATACCTAAGGTAAGCAGGTTGGGAATAATAAATCTTAATGACTTAGTGGGATTTATACCGTTAATAAGCTCTACCTTATAGCCATTGTCCGCCATGAGCCTGAGCATGCTTTTTTTGGTAAAAAAACGCAGATGGGTGTTGTCAAGTATGCCGGCATCACGGTAACGCCAATCTTTTTCAAAAAGCAATTCCCGGATGTTTTTCCAATAGCGTACATTAGGCAACGAGCAGATCAGGCTGCCTTCTGTGGTCATAATTCTTTTGATAGCCTGCAAAAACTTATCGGGATAAGCCAGATGTTCCAGAAAGTCATTGCAGATTACACAATCAAAAGAGTTTTCCGGCAGTTGACCAATGATGTCAAAAACATCACCGGCCAGCGCCCGGTCGAGCCGCCCTGCTGCAATGGCAATAGCCTGCTCGTCCATATCTACCCCCCAGGCCTCGTTGCCTTTTTGCTCTTTTACTGTTTTCGAAAACAGTCCGGTGGAGCAGCCAAACTCTATGGAACGGGTTATTTTCTCCGGCAAAAAGGCCAGCATTTCGGGTCGTGGCTGCTCGTAATAAGCAGATTCTTTTGCTTTATTCAAATTCAAGGATTTCAGATGAATGTTCTTTTAAATTAACCAGGCCTTCTTCGCACTGGGTGAGTTTCTCGCTGATAGCGCGGTGCAGGATATCGTCATTTTTATTAAGCAACTTGCGGTCGTATTCTTTGTGATAAAGATGAAACTCGATACCTCCGAGACGCAGATTACGCTTGTACAAACCTATGTTGATCAGGCGGGCGGCAAATTCACTGTCTTCCCGGCCCCAGCCCTGGATAGCCTCATTATAGCCGTTCACCCGAAAGGCGTCTTTTTTCCAATAGGCCATATTGCAACCTCTGATTCCCTCGATCGACCGTTTTTTAGAGGTAAGAAACGGTTGCAAGAGCGGTACCCGCAGGCCGTTAAAGAAGTTGGTAGTACCTTTCATCCAGATAGATGGTTCGTCAGCTTCAAAATTAAACAGGCGCTCCGAAGCCTTGGCGTTGAGCAGTACCCGGCTGCCACGCACAAAGGTACCCGGCCGGGCAAACCTGGCATGATCATAAACAAAATATTTATGCAGGATTATATCCCCGTCAATCTGCAGAATGTATTCGTAGCGGGCTTTTTTCAAAGCCTCGTTACGCGATTTGGCCAGCCGGAAGCCTTTATCTTCGATCCAGCAATGGTGCAGCGGCACCGGAAAATCTTTTTGATACTCTTCGATTAGCTGGCGGGTTTCCCAGGTGGAGCCGTCATCGGCTATGATTACCTCGTTGGGCAGTAAATACTGCCGTTTGATGCTTTCGAGCGAGAGCCGCAGGGCCTGCGGCCAGTTGTAGGTAGAGATAATAAGCGAAGTTGACGGCAGTTGCTCGGGCACTTCGGCCGGGCGCCTGGCTGCATATCGGTAAGTTATTGCTTTGGCATATTTCAGGAACGTCTCATGAGACGAGATCATAGCTATTACCAGGCCGTACCAGCCGTCCAGGAAGCCGAGCTTGCCAATGTAACCGTAGAAAAAGCCCCACAATGGACTGAATAGTGCTTTAAACAGCAGAAAGAGTAGCGGCTGCTCCTCGAGCTCGCGTGCCCCGATTTCCGAGAATGTATTGGCCTGGCGGGCGTGTTCGCTGATGGAATTGAAAGTATAGTGGTAAAGCACGCCATCCAGCAATGGGGCAGTGGTGCCTTTGGGTAATAGGTACTGGTCGTGCGGGTTGCGGCCACCCCAGCGACCTACTCCTTTCTTAAAAAGACGAACCTTTTTATCGGGAAACCAGTGCCCATGCCTGATAAACCGGTTTACGTAGTAAGACATCCGGTTGAGCTGATAAGCATCGTGCCTGGGGTCTTGTTTTACCTGGCGAATGTTGCTTATCAGCTTGGTGGAGAGCACCTCATCGGCATCGATCGACAAGATCAACGGGTGGCTGGCCTTACTTACCGCATAGGTCTTTTGCTCGATATAGCCCTCAAAGCGATGCTGGTAGAATTTTGCCCCCCAGGCTTCGCATATCTGGCGGGTGCTATCGGCAGAGTAGGAGTCCACCACCACAATTTCATCGGCTACCTGGCTGGCTGCCTCCAGGCAGCGCCCGATATTCTTCTCCTCGTTGAGGGTGATGATAACTACCGATAGTTTCTCGGCCATTTAGAACTTATTTTTTTGCAAAAATGCTAATTTTGCCTGTCAAATAATAATTATTTATCATGGTTGAAACACAACAATACAAAGTAAAAGACATTTCATTGGCCGAGTGGGGCCGCAAAGAAATCAGACTGGCCGAGGCAGAAATGCCCGGATTAATGGCCCTGCGTGAGGAATACCGCGATAGTAAGCCGCTTAAGGGAGCGCGTATTGCCGGTTGTTTGCACATGACCATTCAGACAGCCGTGCTGATAGAAACGCTGGTTGAACTGGGCGCAGAGGTAGCCTGGTCATCATGCAATATATTCTCTACCCAGGATCATGCCGCTGCCGCCATAGCCAAGGCTGGCATCCCGGTTTTTGCCTGGAAAGGTATGACCGAAGAGGAGTTTGACTGGTGTATCGAGCAAACCTTATTTGCTTTTCCCGATAACCAGCCGTTGAATATGATACTGGATGACGGTGGCGACCTGACCAATATGGTGCTGGACCGCTATCCTGAGTTGGTAGAAGGCATCAAGGGTATTTCAGAAGAAACCACCACCGGAGTACACCGCTTGCAGGAGCGCGAAGAAAAGGGTACGCTGCCGCTGCCGGCCATCAACGTAAATGATTCGGTTACCAAATCGAAATTTGACAACAAATACGGCTGCAAGGAATCGCTGGTAGATGCCATCAGGCGCGCTACCGATGTGATGCTGGCCGGCAAGGTAGCCGTAGTAGCCGGCTATGGCGATGTGGGCAAGGGTTCGGCCGCCTCGCTGCGTGGTGCCGGAGCGCGGGTTATCGTAACGGAGATAGACCCCATCTGTGCCCTGCAGGCTGCTATGGATGGCTTTGAAGTGAAGAAAATGGATAATGCCATACCTGAAGCCGATATTGTGGTAACGGCTACCGGCAACAAGGATATTGTTGTGGACAGGCATTTCAAGGCCATGAAAGACAAAACGATTGTCTGCAACATCGGCCATTTCGACAACGAAATAGATGTAGCCTGGCTGAACGCCAATGCCAGCAAGTCAACTATCAAGCCGCAGGTAGATCTTTATGACCTGAACGGCAAGGAGATTATCCTGCTGGCCGAGGGGCGTTTGGTAAACCTGGGTTGCGCTACCGGTCATCCGTCATTTGTGATGTCGAACTCCTTTACCAACCAGACGCTGGCGCAAATCGAGCTGTGGAACAACAGCGATAAATACGAAAACAAGGTATATACGCTACCCAAGCATCTGGATGAAAAGGTAGCACGGCTGCACCTTGCCAAGATCGGGGTTGAGCTGGATGAACTAACTCCCGAACAGGCAGCTTACATCAACGTGAAGGTAGAAGGGCCGTACAAGCCTGATTATTACCGTTACTGAATCTGTGCAGATTGCTGCGCAACCGGCAGGCTGTCCTTAGGGGTAGCCTGTTTTTTTGTTTATAGTTCTGCACCACAGTATTTGCAATAAACCGCTTCGTCATCGGCAATGGTAGCCTCACAGTTGGGGCAAATTCGTGGAGGCGATGCCGGTGTTTGCCGGTCGATTTTGGTCATCTCGGCAGTAACGATACCGGTGGGTACGGCTATAATGCCATAACCAATTATCATAATGATGCTGGCGATGGTCTGGCCGAGTACGGTTTGTGGTGCCAGATCGCCATAACCCACGGTGGTAAGGGTAACGATAGCCCAGTAAATGCTCCGTGGGATGCTGGTAAAACCGTTTTCTTCGCCCTCTACCAGGTACATCACGGTGCCCATAATGACCACGATAATACCTACTGCCACCAGAAAAACGGTAATCTTCTCCCGGCTGGCCGCCAGTGCCTGCCGCAACCTGGAGGCCTCCCCCATAAAGCGCACCAGCTTAAATATCCGGAAAACGCGTAACAGCCGGAAGCTACGCAGGATGATAAGCGAATGTACTCCCGTAAAGACCAGCGACAGATAGGCCGGCAGAATAGCCAGAAAATCAATTATGCCGAAAAAACTGAGCACATATTTCTTGCGGTTGGGCGAGATCCAGATGCGCAGCAGGTACTCCATGGTAAAAAGGCCGGTGAAGAGCCACTCGAGTAGCCAAAAGGTAGCTGCATAGTGCTCGGCAAAATCCTGTACGCTTTCCAGTACCACTACGCCCACGCTGAGCAGAATGGCAATAAGCAGCACCACATCGAAAGCCTTACCGGCCGGGGTGTCGGCCTGGAAGATGATGATGTAAAGCCTGTCCTTGAAACTGTCTTTTTTCATTTCGGCATTAAGAGCAAATCACCGCTTTTATCAGCTTCAATCTCATCCTTGTTCATCAATTGCGGCCTGAACTGCACATCGACAAACATCTGGGCCTGGTCGCTGTAGTGCGGGCTGAGGAAGTGCCCCGACTGGCCGGTAGGGTTGATGCTCAAGGCCTGGCTCATTTGCCCCAGGTTGATAACAGTGCGTACAGCCGGGCCGGCAAATACCGGGAAGTAGCCGGTGGTATCCAGCTTGAACATCATGTTATTAATCACCTCGTTGCCGCCTGGGGTTACCAGCGGCCCTACATCAAAATATGGCTTTAGGGCCTCTACCTTGCCCAGCGGGTGACCGTGGGTAAGGGTATGCACCTTGCGCCACTGCCAGTCTTCGGCAATGTCGGAGCCGGTGGTTTTTTGCAAAGTGGCCAGCGTTCGCCTGGCGGCTGCTATGAAGATATCCTGGCGGCTCTCGTGCCTGGCGGTGGTGGTGTTATCCCACCAGGGGTTGTCCTCCAGGCTCATAAAATAAAAGTAGCTGCGTTTCATTACAGGAGAGTTGGCCAGTTGCCGGTAGCCTTTATAACCCAACTCATCGGCCATGCTTTCATACAAGATCCATGAGAGCAGCGTATAGTAAACGGTAGGTTCTACCTGATCGGGGTTGTGATTGCCGTTCCACTTAGCCAGCAGGTCGGCCAGGCGGGTAATTTCCCCATCGCTGCTTCGAGCCAGCACGGCAGCTATTTCTTTGGCCACCAATACGGCTACATCCGAGGTTACATCGGCAGTCATTTGTTGCATATCGTCCACCGTCCATTGCTGGCGCCCTTCCAGCAGGCGGGCAATACGGCCGGCCCGGTCGAGCGGCCGGTAATAGCCGGGGTAGAGTACACCTTTTACTGTATCGGGCTGGTTGTTGGCGCTGTACACATAACCCCAGGGCGGGTTCTCGGCCTGCGGGTTGTGGCTAAAGTCATAATAGCCCAGGTAGTCATCATCGCCCGAGGCGCCATCGAGCAGCAGTTTGGAGTTGACATGGGGCGGGCGTATGGTCAGCCGGGCAGCTGCCCACCAGGCTATATTGCCGGCCGTATCGGCATACATAATATTAAGCCCCGGAGCATGAATAGCCGCGGCAGCCGCCCGGGCATCATCCATACTGCGGCAGTAGTTAAGGGCATAAATAGCGGCCAGAATATCGTGCCTGGCATGCAGGTACTCCCAGTACACCGATACCGGCTGCGTAGTGGTGGCGCTGTCGAGCAACACCTGGTTAATAATGGGCCCATGGTCAGAGGTGCGTACTTTTATCTTGACCGGATCGCCATCTTTTACGGCTATGGTCTCTTCTCTCACCTGCAGGTCGGCCCAGTGGTCTTTACGCCATATCTGGTCGGGATTATCGGGGTTGGCTTTTTCCTGATAGAGGTCCACATCATCATTTTCAAACATGGTCATACCCCAGGCGGCCAGGCGGTTATGACCTAGTATGGCAAAAGGGAAGCCGGCCAGGTAATGGCCGTACAGCGAAGTGCCAGGGTATTCCAGGTGTGCCTCAAACCATACCGAGGGTTGGGAAAAGCCGATGTGGGTGTCGTTTTCAAATAGCGGATAGCCGGTGGCCGAACGTTGCGGGCCTACAATCCAGCTATTGCTGCCGTCCAGCAGCGGAGCCGGTATTTGATCGAGTATATCTTGCAAGGCGGTAAGTTGCTCAATGGCCTCAGGCTGGAAATAAGAACGCAGGCGGGCCGAGTCGTACACGCTGTGTACATGCATAGCCTGCAGATAAGATTTACCCAATGTAGCAGCTATCTTGCTGAGGATGGGGTCAACCCGGAAGCCATCGGCAAAGCCGAACGACATATAACCTACCGTATTGAAGGCATCGGTGATGGTAAACGGCCGCTTGGGCATGCCTGTCAGGCTGAACTCGATAGGTGTGGGGCCGCTAGCTACAAAGGTGTTTACTCCGGCCAGGTAGGCCTCGGCATCTTTTTTATAAGGATGCTGCATTTGCTCATACTGGCGGGTCAGCTCCTGCGATTTTTGTGCAATACCCAGGGTGCGAAAGAGCTTGTCGGTAGGCAAGAGCTCCGGCCCGAATACTTCGGCCAGGGTGCCGGTGGCCACCCGCCTGATCATCTCCATCTGAAACAGGCGCTCCTGGGCATGCACATAGCCCAGGGCAAAGTAGGCGTCTTCCTCATTACGGGCGTAGATATGCGGTATGCCGTAGCGGTCGTATTTTACCCTTACGGTGTCGTGCAGTCCGGTTAGTTTTAAGGTGCCATCGTACTGTGGCAGGGTAGATTGCAGATAGAAATAACTGCCGCCAAAGAGAAGGATAAGCAGCAGGAGCAGGCCGATGATTATTTTTTTCATAATAAAAGAGCAAAAAGTTATGGCTACCAAGTTAAGATATTTTGCCGAAAGGCGGCAAGAGGGCCAAAAAGTCTGTGTCGCAGGTTGTTTTGTTAGTGTCTGAAAGCCTTTGTTTAGCAGGTGATATGGCTTAGCTTTGTGCCACTGTAAATGACCAGATTATTTATTTAAAATATTATCGAGATGAGTGTTTTAGTCAATAAAGATTCACGCGTAGTAGTACAAGGCTTTACCGGCTCGGAGGGCACCTTTCATGCCGGCCAGATGATAGAATACGGCACCCATGTGGTAGGAGGGGTTACACCCGGCAAAGGCGGGCAGACTCATCTCGAGCGGCCGGTATTCAATACCGTAGCCGAGGCCGTGCAGGAAACAGGTGCCAATGTGTCGATCATATTTGTGCCACCGGCCTTTGCTGCCGATGCCATTATGGAGGCGGCCGATGCCGGCATCGGGGTGATTGTGGCCATTACCGAGGGTATACCTACCAAAGACATGATTACTGCCAAAGAGTATATCCGCACCAAAAACACTACGCTGGTAGGCCCCAACTGCCCGGGGGTGATTACACCCGGAGAGGCCAAGGTAGGCATTATGCCGGGATTTGTTTTTAAGAAGGGCCGTATCGGTATCGTATCAAAGTCGGGTACGCTCACCTATGAGGCAGCCGATCAGGTGGTAAAGGCCGGCCTGGGTATCAGCACGGCTATCGGTATCGGGGGCGACCCGATTATCGGCACCTCCACCCAACAGGCGGTAGAGCTGTTTGTCAACGACCCGGAAACCGATGGCATTGTGATGATTGGCGAGATAGGTGGTAATTATGAGGCTGAGGCGGCTCGCTGGCTGCAGGCCCAGGGCAACCCCAAGCCGGTGGTAGGCTTTATTGCCGGACAAACGGCTCCCAAGGGCAAACGCATGGGTCATGCCGGAGCTATTATTGGCGGAGCAGATGATACGGCTGCCGCCAAGATGCGTATCATGCGCGAATGCGGCCTGCATGTGGTGGAGTCACCGGCCGAAATCGGGGAGACCATGGCCAACGTGATTGGTTGATTCGGAAACTTTCGGTTTTTTTATTTTCAGGAAAATTGTTGAGGCTTGTTGCTAAGGCGCAGGCTTTTTTGTGGCAGATAAATATTTTCTGTAACTTTATTAGCTGATAATCAGCTGCTAAGTGCATTTTGCCATGAAAATATCAACTTCGACTATCTGGTTGGCAAGCCTGTTGGTATAGGTGGCATGCCAGAAAAATCCGGTAACCCCAGCCGGCCCAGACTGGCCGCAGATAAAAAGCAAAGTGGCGCCCCAGGCGATGTTGCCCAATGAGTACGGTACCCCGTATCCGCTTGAGGTGAATACCCTGGGCAGGGAAGACGGCTCATACATCACCCGTGACGGCCTTACCCTCTACTGCTTTTATGCCCCCATGGATTTGTTTTCTTATGTGTATTCGGGAGGGGAGGCCGATCCGTGTAAGGTGCAGCCTTATCTGCGTGGCCCTTTCCAGGAGATCCTGCAGACCGTGCCACCTTCGCTGGCCGGCACCTGCGATTATTTTCTGAGTTCGGATATCCTGATCAGCCACCGCAACAGCACCGATGAGGCCTTCCCGGCCTGGTCAATCACTGCTTTCAGCCTGCCGGCCACCTTCGAGGGTGCCCCGCAATTAATCCTCAACTCACAGAATCCCGATTTGGTGGATTACATGGTCTTTACCTTTCTTAATCCGGAGCCCTCGGCCGGCAATGGCACCTCCGACATCGCCTTGTTCAGAAGCACCACGCGCAACCCGGCCGGTGGCTATGAAATGCTGCCGGCTCCGGTAAACAGTACGACCACCACCGAAGACAACCCGCATTTGGAGCGCATAAATGGCGGTGAGCTGCTCCTCTATTTTGTCTCGCACGACCGGGCCGGGGTTAGTGGGCGGCAACGATATTTTCTGGAGCCGCAGCAGCGATGATGGGCAGAGCTGGAGCGAGCCGCTACCGGTTAACTTCAACACTACGGGCGATGAGGATATGCCGCACATCTGGCAGGACGGCAACGGACAGTACTGGCTGTACTATATGGACAGCGACAATGAAATATCGAGGCGCCAGCAGCAGACAGCGGATGACTGGCAAAACTGGGGGCCGGCTACCAAGGTGATCGGCAAGGACAATGCCTTTGCCATAGGAGAGCCCTCGCTCACCCAGTGGGGCGATATCGTATTTGCCCTGGTGTACGATGCCGGCACCGGCTGGGGCAGCGATGCCACCAACCGCTACGACAACGATATGTGGGTGCTGCCCCGCAAGGGTTCGCCTTTTGATAAGTAAGGGGTGTGGGTTTTAGAACTATGGTGAGAAAAAAGATTTTGGATTGCCCTGGCCTCAGTACATAAAATTGACCTGTGAAAAAGATACTCTTAAGTTTAATATTGGTTGGCGCGCTTTCTTCATCCTATGCTCAAACGGTCGATAAGCAGCAAAAGCCCTATTATATAGGCAAACACCTGGCCGGTTTGCAATATTCGTATATGCTCATTGGGTTCGAAGCGCAGTATGCCTATGTTTTTAACCCCATGCAAAAATTCATGTGGTTGGGTAAAGCAAGTATTGGCTATAGCCTGATTGGTGAGCCGTCACCTTATTATCATATAGGGGGTGAAATGCTATTTGGCCGTAAGAGCCGCCTGCTGTTAGGCATGGGTTTTGATTACAACAATGGCTATGCAAAATCAAAAATCATTTCCGGTGATATTGGCTATATGCTGCTGGGCAGGAAACATGTATATTTCAGTATTATTATGAGAGCAGGCTATGATCCTCTTTGCAATTGTGAAGATGTTGTGCCTGTCGAATTATTGGGAGATTTCTTATTTGCTCTGGGGTGGACTTTTTAGGTATTTTATACACCCAGGAAAACCCTGGAACATGAGCCAGGATATAAAGCATAAAGCATCACCCGGGATACGTATATTGGCAAAA
>WFNR01000046.1 GCA_015488485.1 Cyclobacteriaceae bacterium
AAGTGCCAGCACCGATGACAGTGCCTGGCCGTATTCGGCTGTATAGCCACCGGTGCTGAAGCTCATGCCTTTGAACATAAAGGGCGAAAAGCGGTTGCGCACCGGTGTATTGGGAGCCGATACGGAATAAGGCTTGAAGACCAGTAGACCGTCTATGTAGGTGCGGGTTTCGTAACTGTCGCCCCCGCGCACAAAGAGGCGCCCCTCCTCGCCCACCGTTTGGGTGCCCGGCAGCGCATTGAGGGCCCCGGCAATGTCGGCCGTAGCCCCGGCCGTGGTGGCAATATCCAAAGGTTTCAGCACCTCGCGCTGGGCCTCCTCTCCAGCAGCAAAGCTGCCGGCCGTAATCACCAGGTCGTCCAGCTTGTTAAACTCCTCGCGCAAGCGTATCTGCAAGGGAGGCTGCGGCTGGTCCAGGTCAATATCGATGGTGCGGGTCTGGTAACCCATGTAGCTAATTACCAGCGTTTGGCGACCGGTGGCCTGGGTGCTGAAAGCAAAGCGCCCGGCAGTGTCGGTAGTGGTGCCTTCCAACGTGCTTTGTATATACACGCTGGCCCCGATAAGCGGTTGGCCTTCGTTGTCCTGCACTATACCTGTAAGGCGATACTGTGCCCGGGCTGATGGCAGTAGCAGCCAGCAAAAGGCACTTAGCAGTAAAATGTTGCGGAGTCTTTGCGGTTTCATAACACCACAAAAGACTACCGGCCATTACTTATATAAAAAAAAGAATGACCGAACCGTAGGATTGCCCGGATGAACAAGCGAAAGCGATGGATAAAAGAATTACCCTATTCCTTGATACAGCTCTAACTATGAAGGCTTACTGAGAGTGCTTACATAGAATCGGCACTTAACAGAACATTATCATTGGACTACTCAATTTTCTTCAGCAACCGCTTATCCACACTCACTTTGAGTACCTGATTGATGGTTTCTATCTCGATAGTAAATTTCTCTTCGTTGTAATCTCCACTCAGAAAGCCCACTGCTCCACGCAACGGGCCATCCATTACCTCTACCTTATCACCACGCTGCAGGTCTTCAGTAGGGCCTATCTCAATAGTCAGACCCGATTCGATAAAGCGCAGTATATTTTGGTAGTCCTTTTCGGGTAGCACGGCCGGCTTGCCGTTATGGCGGATATTCCAGGCCAGCCCCGGCACTTTGAGTATTTCCGGGATATTGGCCTCAATGTCGCGTACGAAAATGTAGGAGTTAAATAAAGGCACTTCCAGTTTTTTCTTACGGTCGCTCCATTGGCGCACCACCTTGTGCAGCGGCAAAAAGGCCTCAAAACCAAACTTTTGCAGGTTGCGGTAGGCCGCCTTCTCATTCCTGCTCTTGGTATAAAACACTAACCACTTCTTCTCTGCAGCCATAATCTGTTTACCAGGTAAAAGACAAAGATAATATCTGCTGGCTATTGGCAACACATGACAACTGCAAAACTGGTGCGAAAGGGTAATTATTTTTCTGTTAAATATTTACGGATGGCAAGCTATAAATCTTAAAAAAATCCTATTTTAGTCGCAAAGTTTTGGCTTATGAAGTTTTTCAAATTCTTTTTATCACTACTTATTACGGTTGGCTTATATTATGCGCTTGCCCATAAACTTGGCCCCATGCCACCGCTTGGCAAGTTTCTCAATCCGGTTTCCGGCTTCTGGCATACGGCCAAAGATCCACGGGCGCTACCTGCTGCCGAACTCAATCTGCCCGGTCTGCAAGCGCCTGTGCAGGTTGTCTATGATGAATATATGATTCCACATATTTATGCCCAAAACAACCATGACCTTTACTATGCCCAGGGCTATGTAACCGCCAGTCAGCGGTTGTGGCAAATGGAGTTTCAAACACATGCGGCTGCCGGGCGCCTGAGTGAGATTGTCGGGGACGCCACACTTGATTTCGATCGCACGGCCCGTAGAAAAGGGATGGTCTTTGCTGCAGAAAACGGCCTTAGCATGATGGAGCGCGACCCGGCCACTAAAGAATCCATAGAAGCCTATGCTGCCGGTATCAACGCTTATATAGACCAGCTCACCCCGGCCGAATATCCCATAGAGTACAAGTTGCTCGACTATGCCCCCGAGCCCTGGACGCCCCTGAAAAGTGCCCTACTGCTTAAATACATGGCCAATACCCTCAATTTTCATAATCGCGACCTGCAGAACACCAATGCCTTGCGCATCTTCGGGCGTCAGATCTTCGATCAGCTCTATCCCGACCTGGAGAACCCCGAAGACCCGATAGTGGACAACCCCGGTGGTTGGAACTTCGAGCCCCTGCCACGCGACACCACCGGCAGCAACCTGGTAAGCGAACTGATCAACCGTACCCTGACCCCCGATGCCAATCCTTTCAACGGCTCCAACAACTGGGCCGTAGGGCCGGCCAAATCGGCTACCGGTAACCCTATCCTGTGCAGCGATCCGCACCTCAACCTCAGCCTGCCGTCCATCTGGTTTATTGTACACCTGCATGGCCCCGATGTAAATGTGCAAGGCGTATCGCTGCCCGGCTCACCCAATGTGATTATCGGTTACAACGACTCCATCGCCTGGGGGGTAACCAATGCCCAGCGCGATCTGGTGGACTGGTATAAAATACAATTCAACGAAGACAAATCGGCCTACCTGCTGGATGGCAAATGGGTGCAACCTGACGTAAAAATTGAAGAAATCAAGATCAAGGGTGCTGACCCCTACTACGATACGGTGTATTACACCCACTTCGGCCCGGTTATGTATGACGACAGCTTCCACCCCGACAACGGCCGTAAATACTATGCCCTGCGCTGGATAGCCCACGATCCTTCGGAAGAAGCCCGCACTTTTTATCTGCTCAACCGGGCGCATAATTATGACGACTACATGGCAGCGCTCGACCATTATACCTCGCCTGCCCAGAATTTCGCTTTTGCAGCTGCCAGTGGCGATATAGCCATGCGCATACAGGGTCGCTACCCCAACAAGGCCTTTGAAGAAGGTAAGTTTTTGCTGGACGGCACCACCGCACGGCACGACTGGACGTTTATCCCCAACGAGCACAACGTAATGTACAAAAATCCCGAGCGCGGTTTCGTATCGTCTGCCAACCAGTATCCGGCCGATACCACCTATCCATACTATATCCATGCGCCCTCATACGAAAACTACCGCAACCGTAGAATAAACCGGGTGCTGCGGGCTGCCAGCCAGGTAACCCCACAAGACCTGATGAAACTGCAAAACGACAATTATAACCTGAAAGCAGCCGAGAGCCTGCCCACCTTTCTGCATGCCCTGGACAGCATTCAGATGGATGCCAACGAGGTAGCCGCCTATAAGGCGCTGGCAGAGTGGGACTATTATAACAATGCCAACTCCCTGGGGGCCAGCTACTACGAGCGCTGGTGGGACATCCTCTATCCTATGCTTTGGGACGAAATGTACGACAGCGAAGTGCCGTTGGCACGCCCCAATACCTATACTACCATTAAATTGTTGAAAGAACAGCCGGATTTTCCGCTGTTCGATATCAAATCGACACCGGAGAAAGAAGATGGCAAGGCCGTAT
Organism: Cyclobacteriaceae bacterium; assembly: GCA_015488485.1. Lineage (GTDB taxonomy): Bacteria > Bacteroidota > Bacteroidia > Cytophagales > Cyclobacteriaceae > S012-113. Next base: position 3,562 of record WFNR01000046.1, read on the forward strand.
TGCAGAAGTCGTTCCGCCAGATGGCTGCCGAAATGTCTGAAAAGGACTCCACCGAACGCCAGTGGGCGCATTTCAAAGATACGCGCATCCGCCACCTGGTGCCGAACCTCAAGCCTTTCTGGCGCTACCACATTGCCAATGGCGGTAATCACGGTATCGTTAATGCCACTTCCGAAACACACGGCCCCTCGTGGCGCTATGTGGTGGAGCTTACCCCTACCGGTCCGCGGGCCTGGGGTGTGTACCCGGGTGGTCAGTCGGGTAACCCAGGCAGCTATTATTACGACAATATGATAGACCTGTGGGCCCAAGGAGAATACCTGCCATTGCAGATGCCCGCCAAGCCGGACAACGTCAAGAATAGTTTACTCGTGCAAACTCTCAACCCCATAAAAGAATGAAATTCCTGATCCAGTTTATTCTGATAGCCCTGTTTACTTTCGTGGCCCAGTATTTCTTCCCCTGGTGGGCGATATTTATCGTAGCTGCATTTGTGGGCATTATTATCACCAATACAGGCTGGCAGTCATTCCTGGCCGGTTTTTTGGGTATCGGACTCCTCTGGTTTATCCAGGTATCGTTGATCGATGCCACCAACCAGGGATTGCTTAGTAGCCAGATAAGTGAACTGTTTCAGTTGCCATCGTCATTGATGCTGCGCCTCATTACCGCCTTGATTGGCGGCTTATGTGGTGGTTTTGGCGCGCTCACCGGTAAGCTGTTGAGCGATCTTTTCCGCCCGGAGAAAAAGCGTACAAGTGTTTATTGGTAAGGAGGCACACTACACCAAACCGGCACGCTACCTACCAATTAGCGATACTTCAGCGCCACCTGATGCAATTCCAGCACCGGTTTCATAAACTCCTCAAAATCATAGACACATAGCTGGCTGGCAGCATCGCACAGGGCTTTTTCCGGTTCCGGATGCGTTTCAATAAAAAAGCCATCTACCCCTGCTGCCGCTCCGGCCCTGGCCAGAGTAGGCAAAAACTCCCGGTTGCCACCCTTGGGGTCAGCGCTGGGAATGCCATACCTGCGCACCGAATGCGTTACATCAAAAACTACCGGATAGCCCAGTTGAGCCATCAGATAAAAAGAGCGCGGGTCCACCACCAAATCGTTGTAGCCAAAGGCATAGCCGCGTTCAGTAAGGATAAGTTGGTCGTTGCCGGCCGCCTCGCACTTGCCAGCCGGCAGCTTCATATTTTCTGGCGCCAGAAACTGGGCATGCTTCAGGTTAATGACCTTGCCGGTACGGGCAGCCGCCTGTACCAGGGTGGTCTGCATCACCAGATAGGCCGGTATCTGGATTACGTCCAACACCTCGGCAGCAGCCGCCACCTGCTCCGGATAATGCACATCCGAAAGAATGGGAAAACCGAACTCTTCTTTAATACGCTGCAACATTTTCAGGCCCTCTTCCAGGCCGGGCCCCTGGTAGTTGTCAGCCGTACTGCGGTTGTCTTTCTGAAATGACGACTTGTAAATAACCGGGAAGCCCAGTCGCTCTGAGACTTCTTTCAGCATCTCGGCCGTCTTCATCATGGTGCTTTCTTCCTCTATTACACAAGGGCCGGAGATGACGAACAGTTGCTCACTGCCGCAAGCAATATCGCCTACCTGTACTATTTTCTTGCTCATAATTTTTTCCTTTACTATCGTTTATTTTACATCCTGCGGTACCAGTTTTTGATACGTTCTTTATCCAGCACCTCCTGCCAGTTTTCCCCGAAGGCATGGCGCCACATATGCTCCAGACGAATGGCCACCTCAGCCATTTCATCAATGGTCTGCTCGCTCCAGCCGGCCGCCAGGTTCTGCGGGATATCAATCTTGTGCTTGTCAACCATGGTTTTAAATTCCTGCACATAGTCGCCATACACATCCTCCAACTGATTGAAGGCAATGCAATTGGCCAGCCCGTGGTGGATATGCAATACCTTGGAAAGGCCGTACGACAAGGCATGGCACACACCCACTTCGGAGTAGGTCAGGCTCAGCCCGCCCATATAAGAGGCCACCATCAGCAGTTCGTCCGATTTGGGGTCGGAGCGCTCCAGCTCAAGAAATACCTGCCGACACATCTCCAGCGATTTATAGCCAAAGGCTTCGCTGAATGTATTTTTAAAATGGCCGGTCATGGATTCCACACAGTGAATGTAGTTGTCCATGCCGGTATAAAACCACTGATTATCAGGTACGGTAGCAATCAGGTCGGGGTCGAGCACAATCTGGTTGAGCACCGTCCAGTCGCATTTAATGCCCAGCTTTTTCTCAGGGCCGGTCAGTACGGCTGTCATGGATACCTCGGCCCCGGTACCTGAAACGGTAGGCACCCCACAAGCATAGATACCTGGGTTTTTAATCAGGTTTAAGCCCTGGTATTGGGTGGAAGAGCCCGGGTTGGTAAACATCAGTGAGATGGCCTTGGCCACATCGAGCACGCTACCACCGCCAATACCCACCACACCGGCCGGTAAGCCATAGGTGTTCAGGTACTTATCGCGCAGCGTGTCTATGAGCTCGGTGGTGGGTTCCTCCTTTACCGGTACAAACTCCAGCTTATCTTTTTCTGCCAGCGGCAGGCGGGCTTTGAAATCTTCTTTGTCGGTAAAATATTCATCCACAAAAAAGATCAGGTAGCCCTCGTTGGCCTGGCGTTGCGGAGCGAGTATCTCTCCCAGCTTATCGAAACTGCCACGGCCGTAGGCGGTTTTTTCTACTGCTTTAAAATTTCTAAACATAACAGGTGCCCCGTAAGGGCGGCTAATCAGGTGGCAAAGTTCGCAAATTTCAGGCAGAAAAAGAGTAGTATAGGACAATGAGCCTAATGCTATCCCAATGCCAGTTTCACTTTTTCAAATTTTATGCAGCTTGGACTCCTATCCGCTGCCATGGCAAATCACCCCAGCACTTTACGCACGGCTGCCGCAATGGCTTGTCCCGTGGCAGCCGCCTCTTCGTCTGTCCAGGTAGTGCGGATACCAAGCGACAGCAGGCGCCCTACCACCTCCTGCGATTTGGGCAGCTCCAGGTTTTGATAATCCTGCGGAGCACCCAGGTGATGAATGGCCAGCGGAGCGGCCGACCTTAGCTCTTTAAGGTGGTCCCACTGGTTGATGAAATGATACATATTGGTGTACCAGTAGTTGACACCCCCTACTCCGGTAGCGGCCAACTCAGCCACCACCTGCTGTGCCTGGGCAGTGGTAGGTAAAAAGAAATTCAGGAAAGTGGCCGAATCGCCCTGCGGATCAGGCATGTGGCGGAAAGTGATGCCCGGCACATCCTGCAAGATATCCTTGATTATCTGCTTGTTTTTGCGGTTGCCCGCCAATATCCGGTCAATCTTGCGCATTTGCGCCAGTCCTACGGCTGCATGCAACTCACTGATGCGATAGTTAAAACCCAGATACGGGTGCGGCTCCATGCCACGGTTGTCGCCCACATGGCTATGGCCGTGGTCGGAATAGGTGTCGGCCTTTTTATACACCTCTTCATCGTTGGTAATAAACAGGCCGCCCTCCCCGGCCGTGGTTATTTTGAAAAAATCGAATGAAAAAGCTCCGCACACCCCGAACAGGCCCACCGAAGTGCCCTGATAGAAAGCCCCCAGCGCCTGGCCGGCATCCTCCACCAGCAGCAGATTCAGCTCCCGGCACACCTGTTGAATGGCCGTCATATCGGCAGCCGCTCCGCACATATGTACCAGCAGCACGGCTTTGGTTTTATCGGTAGCCGCCTGCCGGATGCCCTCGGCACTCAGGCAGAGTGTCTCATCTATCTCGGCAAACACCGGCAAGGCACCGGCATAGAGTACGGCCTCGATGGTAGCCATAAAGGTAAAAGGCGGCACGATGACCTCATCACCATGGCCGATACCGGCCGCTGCCAGGGCACAGGCTACCGCTGCCGAACCGCTCGATACCGCATGGGCATAGCGCGCACCGGTAAAATGCGCCACCTCGACCTCCAACTCCTTGGCCTTCCACATACCCTGGCGCAGCTCCGGGTGGTTGTATCTGAACAGACAACCGGTATTAAGGACATCGTTTACTTCTTTTCTTTCTTCATCGCCAAATAATTCCGTTCCGGGCATAATTTTTTAGGTTTTAATTGAACATTTCTTCCAACCGGGCTTTCACTTCCTCCATCAGCCAGGTGGGTGTAGAGGTAGCTCCGCATATTCCTACCTTATCCTGGGCGCCAAACCAACCGGCCTGCAACTCCCCGGCTTTTTCTATGAAATAACTGCGCTCGTTCACCTGCTTGCACACCCCGTATAGGGCCTTGCCGTTGGAGCTTTTGCGGCCGCTTACAAAGATGATTACGTCATTTTCGGTGGCAAACTTACGCAGGTTGGGCTCACGATTTGATACCTGCCGGCAAATGCTGTCGTTGGCCTTGAAGTATGCACCGCCTTGGGTGGCTAGGCGCTGCTCCATTTTTTCTTTTAAATCATAAAAGCCGCGGGTGCTTTTGGTGGTTTGGCTGAAGAGGGTCACCGGTTTGCTGAAATCGACCTGCTCCAGGTCTTCATCGTCCATCACCACAATGGCCCTGTTGCCGGTTTGGCCGGTAAGGCCCACCACCTCGGCATGGCCTTTCTTGCCGTAAATAACCAGTTGCCCCCCGGCTTCTGCCATTTTTCTGTATTCGTTGTTTACCCGGTTTTGCAATTTAAGCACCACCGGACAGGAGGCATCGATCAGTTCCAGGTTATTTTCCAGGGCTATGCGGTAGGTTTCAGGCGGCTCGCCATGGGCGCGTATCAGCACCCGGGCGTTTTTCAGGTTACGCAGATCGTCATGGTCTATCACCTTCAACCCCAGTTTGTTCAGGCGCTCCACCTCCATAGCATTGTGCACGATATCGCCCAGGCAGTAGAGCCGGCCATTTGCACGTAGCTCATCCTCAGCCATCTGGATGGCAAATTCCACCCCAAAACAATAGCCCGAATTCTGATCTATGGTAATTTCCATTATTCCTGCATCCTTTCTTTGGCCAGTGAGATTATTTTCTCCACTTGTTCTTCAAATGTCATAAAAGAATTGTCAATTTCAATAGCATCGGCTGCCTTTTTCAAGGGACTGTCGGCCCGCGTGGTATCTTTATGGTCGCGCTCGGCCAGGTTGGCCATCACCTCCTCCAGGGTGGCGTTTATCCCTTTGGCCTGTAGTTCCTTGAGCCTGCGCTGCGCCCTGATCTCCGGTTTGGCAGTCATAAATACCTTAAGTTCGGCTTCCGGGAAAACCACCGTACCGATATCGCGCCCGTCCATTACCAGCCCCTTATTCTCACCCAGCTTACGCTGTATCTTCACCATTGCCCTGCGTACTGCCGGAATGGCCGCCACCGTGCTCACCCTTTCCGATACCGCCATCGAACGAATGGCCGCTTCCACATTCTCACCATTCAGCCAGGTCTGCAGGTTACCCTCCTCATCCCTCTTGAACGACAGGTTTATTTGCTCCAGGGCTTGCTGCAGCGCCTGCGGGTCATCGAGCGGCACCTTGTTTTGCAATAAATAATAGGTTACCGCCCGGTACATCGCTCCGGAGTCGCCATATACATAACCCAGGTGCCTGGCCACTTCACGCGCTGTGGTGCTTTTGCCGCAGGCCGAATAGCCATCAATGGCGATAATTATTTTCTTCATGCAATATGCTTCAACAATCTTTTATCGGACAGGGAATCGGTTCGCCCGGCTTGGGTTTTTTGTACTTTTTATTCACCAGGCCATTGTTGGCTTTACAGCCGGCCACCAGCAAGGCTATGCATAAAAAGAGTAAACGGCTATAGCGGATTATCCGGGTCAAAACAGTACTTTTACAAGGCACAAAGATAAGCATTTTTAGCCGATGGATAACGAAAATTTCAGCATTGCCGGGCAGATTGTAGATATTGCCGGGCGTACCACCTACCCGGGACGTATAGTGGTAGAGCAAGGCATCATCAGCTCCGTGGAAACGCTGGAAGAGGCCCCGCCACACTACCTGCTGCCGGGCTTTGTCGATGCGCATATCCATATAGAAAGTTCGCTGCTGGTACCCAGTGAGTTCGCCCGCCTGGCCGTGCCGTTCGGTACGGTAGCCACCGTTTCCGACCCGCACGAGATTGGCAATGTGTTGGGCCTTGACGGAGTGCGCTATATGCTGGCCAATGGTGAACAGGTGCCCTTTAAATTTTACTTCGGGGCACCCTCGTGCGTACCGGCCACACCCTTCGAAACGGCCGGGGCCACCATAGATGTGGCTGGGGTGACCGAGCTACTGGCCGACAAGCGCATCAAATACCTGGCTGAAATGATGAATTGGCCGGGGGTGCTGGCACGCGACCCCGAGGTAATGGCCAAAATAGCCGCTGCCCAACAAGCCGGCAAGCCGGTGGACGGCCACGCTCCGGGACTGCGGGGTGAGCAGGCCCGCCAGTATATAGCGGCCGGCATCAGCACCGACCACGAATGTTTTACGGCCGAAGAAGCCCTCGATAAACTCAGGCACGGCATGTATGTACAGATAAGAGAAGGCAGTGCGGCACGCAATTTTGCGGCTCTGCACCCTCTGTTGCACCAGCACGCCCACCAAATGATGTTGTGCTCGGATGATAAGCACCCCGACAGCCTGATAGAAGGCCACATCGACCAGTTGGTGCGCAGAGCAGTAGCGGCTGGCATAGATGTGTATAAGGTGCTGCAGGCGGCCTGCGTTAATCCTGTAAAACACTACAGTCTGCAAGTGGGGCTGCTGCAACCCGGTGACCCGGCTGATTTTATAGTGGTCAACAACCTGCAGGAGTTTCGAGTGTTGCAAACCTATATTGACGGGCAACTGGTAGCTAAAGACGGCCGCTCGCTGCTATCCCATCTGCCGGCTGAGCCGGTGAATCAATTTGCCTGCAGCCCCAAACGAGCGGCTGACTTTGCCTTACCGGCAAAAGGCAAGACCATTAAAGTGATAGAGGCGCTGGACGGTGAGCTGGTGACCAACCGCCTCGATCTGCCGGCCACCATCGTCAACGGGCTGGCCGTGGCCGACCCGCAGCGCGATATCCTGAAGCTCACCGTGGTCAACCGCTATGCCGATGTACCCCCGGCCGTGGCATTCATCAAAGGTTTCGGTTTGCAGCAGGGCGCCCTGGCCTCATCGGTAGGGCACGATTCGCACAACATTACAGCCGTAGGGGTGGATGATGAGAGCCTGGCCAGGGCGGTAAACCTGGTTATCGCCAACCGGGGTGGCCTGGCGGCTGTGGGGCCGGACACAGAGCAGGTACTGCCCCTGCCGGTAGCCGGCCTGATGAGCAACCGCGATGGCTATGAGGTAGCACAGGATTACATTGCCCTCGACCGGCTGAGCAAGGAACTGGGCTCTTCCCTGCGTGCCCCCTTTATGACGCTCTCCTTTATGGCCCTGCTGGTAATACCGGCATTGAAGTTAAGCGATAAGGGCCTGTTTGATGGCGAACGGTTTGCCTTTACAGAGGTATTTGACCATTAACATAGAAAATTAAGATGATATTTTTCGGGTTTACCCAATTGTAAATTTTAACCCCACCATACCCGATTTCGTTTAATAAGTAGTAATTTAGTATGGCTTAAACAGAATAGTAATATGGGACGCAAACCGGAAGGACAGGCAGAAAAAATGTTCAAGGAATTTGGCAAAAAGGTGGATACTTTCATTGCCGAGTTGAATGATGTGAAAGAAAATGCCAGCGATGAATTCAAAAGCAGGTTGAAAGAATTGGAGCGCAGTAAGGAGTCGCTCGAAGAGCGCTTTAAGGAGTTTAAAGAGAACAACAAGGATAAGTGGGAAGAGGTGCAGTCTGATCTTGAACGCGCTGCCAGGGAATTTAAAAAGGCTATCAACAACCTGCTGGCTACGCGCAGGAACTAAAGGCTGGCATGTTTTTGCAATTGCTGCAAGGCTACCCTGAAATCTTTGGGGTAAGGTGTGGATATAATTTGTTTTTTGCCCGACATATCGGTGAAACCGAGGGCATAGGCATGTAGTGCCACACGACTGATAAGCGGGCGCTCTTCCTGCTCGGCCTTTGCCTTATATTTTTTCTTAATCTGCGACAACAACAACGGGGCGCCATCGTACAGGGCATCACTGACCAGAGGCAACTGGCGTGCTGCCAGGTGCACCCTGATCTGGTGCAGGCGACCGGTTACCGGCTGGCACTCCAGCAGGGTATGTTGGGCAAAGCGTTCCAATACTTTTACATGAGTAACGGAAGGCTTACCCGCCCGGTAACTTATGCGTGCTTTGCCTGATGAAGATATATGGAGGGGGAGCTCAATGGTATCTTCCTGAAAGCCGGCTACCCCGTTGGCCAGGGCATGATATACCTTATCTATTTGCCGGGCGGCAAACTGCGTGTTGGCAGCCTTGTAAGCCGCCTGATTTTTGGCCAGCAACAGGGCCCCGGATGTTTCCTTGTCAAGGCGGTGGCATACCTGCATGCTGCCATGGTACTGCCTGGCCAACGACAATAGTGAAACGGGCGCTGCACGGTCGTCCAGCGTAGCCAAATGAGGCGGCTTGTTGACCACCACATAGTCGTCATCCTCAAAAACTATCCAATCGCTGAAATTATACCTGGTCGCCACGTAGCAAAGGTTTATCACGCCCTAAAATAAAACTAAAAGTAGAACCCTGACCGGGAGCAGAGGTCAATTCGATGGCGGTACCATGATTCTCCAGAATATGTTTGACAATAGCCAGCCCCAGACCGGTACTTTTTTTGGTAGTGCGGCTTTTGTCAATTCTAAAAAACCGGTTGAAGATTTGCTCATGGTATTTCTCATCAATACCCACACCGGTGTCCTTTACGGCTACTTGTACACCCTGCTCTTTGTCCTCTACCGATACCACCACTTGTCCGCCCGGCTGGTTGTAATGGATACCATTAATCACCAGATTGGTCAATACCTGCAGCATACGGTCACGATCGGCATACACAATTACCGGCTCCTTTTGGCAATCACAATGCAGGGTTACCTGTTCGTCAGCGGCTTTCTTTTGCAGCTCATCCAGCACCTCACGCACCAGCGCCACGATATCAAAGTGCGCGGGTAGCATTTGTATAGCCTGCGACTCAATTTGCGAAAGGGTGAGCAGGTCCTGGATCAGGGTATCGAGATAGCTCAGGTTTTTGGCGGCTTTTTTCAGAAACTTGTACCTGATATTCTTATCCTTTACGGCCCCATCGAGCAAGGTAAGCACATAGCCCTGGGCCGAAAACAAGGGTGATTTCAGCTCATGCGAGATGTCGGCAATAAAACGTTTGCGCAAGGCGGCTTTTTTGTGCAATTCCTCAATTTCGGCAGCTTGCCTGTCATCGTACTCACCCAGCTTATCTACCAGCCTTTGTGTGGCTATCATTTTCACAGCCGGCCGGCCAGCTCTTTTTTTTCTGTTGGGGTTGCTTATCTGGCGCAGATACATTTCTACCTTATGCAGGTCGCGGTACAGTAAATATTCATTGAAAATCCACTGCAGGGCGAATACCACTGCCACAATGGTAAAAAAGGTAACCCACAGTTGCTTGGTGGTTAAACCCAGCGGTATCAGCAGGATGGTGATAAGCGCACCGGCCAGCAGGGCCACAATCAAATCTACATAGCGGTGTTTCATGATGCCGGGGCAACGAATTTATAGCCCACCCCCATTACCGTTTTGATATACTGGTTACCAATCTTTTCGCGCACCTTACGGATGTGCACGTCCACCGTGCGGGCCAACACATATACATCTGCACCCCAGATATTTTTAAGCAACACCTCGCGGTTGAACACCTGTCCGGGAGCCGAAGCCATAAAATAGAGTAATTCAAACTCCTTCTTCGGCAGGCTGATGGTTTTGCCGTGCACCTTTACCGTAAAACTCACTTTATCGATCAGCAACTCACCGAAGTCCAGCACATTGGCTTGCCTGGGCTTACGCGCGGTACGCTTAAAATAGGCATTTACCCGGCTCATCAGGGCGCGCGGCTTTATCGGTTTCATAATATAGTCATCACCACCGGCTTCGAAAGCGGCAATCTCGGAGTACTCCTCTACCCGGGCGGTAAGGAAAATTATATGAATATCTGCCAGCTCCGGTATTTCCCTAATCTTATTACAGGCCATCACCCCGTCCATTTCCGGCATCATAATGTCCATAATTATAAGATCGGGCAGCGTGTGGCGGGCTACCTCCAGGGCCTGCAGGCCGTTTTGGGCTTTTTCTACCTGATAGCCAGCATTGAGCAAATTATATTCCAGCAGTTCCAGAATATCTTCATCATCATCAACAATAAGCACTCTTTTGGCAGCCATGCTTCGTTCTTTGTCACAAAGGTAAACAACAAGGTAACATTTTAATAATCCGGCCGGATTACCATTTTGTTAAACCCGCTTAGTTCGGATAGCGCTGCCGCCAGTAAGCAACAAACTCCGCCAATTGCCCACGGCAGCTATCCTGCAACAGCGCTTCAAACTCATCCTGACGTTCGCGATAATTGAGAAAAGACACGAAGAAAGCATTATTGGGTCGTTCGGCAGCGAAATAGGCCCGGTAGCGTTGCGGCTGATAGAAGGCTACCGTATCAAGGGTGGTAATGATACGGTCGATCGCCTGTTTCTTGAGTTGCATCTTTTTCTGCTCCGGCAGTTGTTCTATCCGCTTGTACAGGCTATCCAGGTAATGTGCTCCACGCACGATATGCCGGGTAAAGAGGCGGCTGTCATGCAACCGCTGGGCATAGTGGCGGTACACGGCCGAGGTATCGCCATAGGTGACGGTAAGAAAACGCATGGCACCCTGGCGACCGATAAAGGTGGCCAGGTTTTCATTAAATGTCATGCTATCCGGCACGAACACCGTGCCGTGGGTAAGTTCATGTATGAGGGTAGAGGCCAGTTCACCGGGCGAGCCGGCCAGCATATTGCTCAGCAGCGGGTCGTCAAACCACCCCAGCGTTGACCAGCCGCTTACCGCCCGCACCTCCACATCATAACCCTGGGCCTGTAATTCGTTGGCCAGAGCGTTGGCCTTGCCCTGGTCGAATAAGCCTTTGTAGGTAAAGGAGCCGATCAGCGGAAACGACCAGTTAAGCGGCTCCAGGCGGTAAGGCTGACAGGCGGTAACTACCCATAGTATATCCTTCCCCTGTTGGTCGAAGACTGTAGTGTAATTATCATTAGGCTGCAAGCCAAGGGTATCGAAAGCGAAAGACCTGATTGCCGGCACCAATTGCAAATTTTGCTTGAGTGAATCGGGGAAGGCAGGATCAGCCAGCACCTCCTCCAGCGGCCGGGCCGCGCGCAGCACGCGCCACTGGCCGGCTGCCTGCTGCACACCATACACCAGCAGGTCGCGGTAAAACAACAAAACCAGCAGCAATACCAATACTACCCCCGCGGCTATTTTCCTCTTGCGGCTCATGCCGGCAAAAATAACCAGTTGTCCGGCAACCTACCGGTGGTTAACCGGTAATTCCCCGGCCGGTTCTTTTCCTTTGTCGCTAAAAATATTAGCTTTGTCAACCCGATCTGTTTTCGGCCCTGATAATAATTGAATAACCGCCAAATATTATTTCGATGAGTGAACAAAATGAAAAACTGAAAGCCCTGCAACTTACCATTGACAAACTGGAAAAAACCTACGGCAAAGGCACCGTGATGAAGCTCAGTGATGAATCGGTGGTAGATATACCGGCCATCCCTACCGGGTCGCTCGGCCTGGATATTGCCCTGGGCATTGGCGGCATACCGCGTGGCCGTATTACCGAGATCTACGGACCGGAGTCATCGGGCAAAACCACCCTGGCCATGCACTGTATTGCCGAAGCGCAAAAAGCCGGTGGGCTGGCGGCCTTTATCGATGCCGAGCATGCTTTTGACAAATCCTATGCCGAAAAACTGGGCATCCAAACCGATAATCTGCTCATCTCCCAGCCCGACAGCGGTGAGCAGGCGCTGGAAATAGCCGAGCACCTGATCCGCTCGGGGGCCATCGATATCATCGTAATCGACTCGGTGGCCGCCCTCGTACCCAAGGCTGAACTGGAGGGTGAGATGGGCGACAGCAAAATGGGGCTGCAGGCACGCCTGATGTCGCAGGCCCTGCGCAAGCTTACCGGTACCATCAACAAAACCGGCTGCGCCTGCATCTTTATCAACCAGTTGCGCGAAAAAATCGGGGTGATGTTCGGCAACCCCGAGACTACCACGGGCGGCAATGCCCTGAAATTCTACTCATCGGTACGCCTCGATATCAGACGCATCGGCCAGATCAAAGAAAGCGCTGCCGATGTAACCGGCAACCGCACCCGCGTAAAAGTGGTCAAAAACAAGGTGGCTCCACCATTTAAAGTGGTAGAGTTTGATATCATGTACGGCAAGGGCATTTCCAAAGCCGGAGAAATACTCGATCTGGGTGTGGAGCTGGATATCATTCAGAAATCGGGCTCCTGGTTTGCCTACGATGGCAATAAGCTGGGGCAAGGGCGCGATGCCGTTAAGGCGCTCATTGAAGACAACCCGGAGTTGATGGAAGAACTGGAAGCCAAAATCAGGGCCTCTATCAGTGGCGAAACACTGGATGAACCCATCGCCCCGCAAGGGTAAAACAGCATGGCCCAGGCTCCCGACCGGCTACCTGCCTTTTCTGCCGCAGAGCTCGACCTGATGAAGCGGGCCGACTGGCTGCTGACCAAACGGCAGATTCAGGATAAGATATTTGCCTTGCTACAGCTTACCGAGAAAGCCATTGAGCCGGTGTGGCATGCCCGCCAGCACCCGTTGACCAGCATGGCCCCCTGGCCGGCTGCCAAAATATCACGGGGTGAAAACTACCGCGGCCTGCCCTACCTTATCCTCGATTATCCGGCACGCTTCGACAAAGCAGATATCTTCGCCTATCGCACCATGTTTTACTGGGGACATTTCTTCAGTCTTACCCTGCACCTGCAGGGCTTTTTCCTGCACGATTATCGTATCAAACTGTACCATGCGGCCAGCCGCCTGATGGGCCCGGAGGTTTACATCAGCAACGGCCCCACCCCCTGGCAATACCACTATGGAGAAGATAATTATGAACTACTCAATGAGCGCAGCAAGGAAAAGATTCTGGTTGACCCATTTATCAAACTAAGTGTGCGGCTGCCGCTGTCGGACTGGCAGGAGCTGCCCTGCCTGGCGGCCGAACGCCTGGCACAATGGGTGGAGGTATTGTGGTATTCTTAACCCTATTATAAATCTATCATGAATAAAGCGGGCTTATGGTTCTGGCAATTGCAGGTTAGCCCTTACCGGCTTAACTTTGCCGCTTAATCAGCAACCCCATGATCCGCTTTTTTCTCCGTCCCGACCATTCCGTTTACGCACTTGAGTCCGACCATTCGCTTACCGATCAGGATATTGATAAATTAGTCTGGTTGTTCGGTGGTGCCCAGCCCTTGGCGGACAGCGAACTAAGCCGTCCATACGTAGGCCCCCGCCAGGAGATGATCACCCCCTGGAGTACCAATGCCGTGGAAATTACCCAAAATATGCACATTAGTGGCATCAAAAGGATTGAGACCTTTACCCCCTACCAGGAAGGTGACGACTTCGACCCCATGTTGCAGGCGCTTTATCAGCAGCTTGATCAGCAAATTTTTCACATCAA
>WFNR01000047.1 GCA_015488485.1 Cyclobacteriaceae bacterium
ATGAATCTATCATGAATAAAGCGGGTTAAGAAAATGTACAGTGTACATTTTCAGCGAGAGGCCAGCCTGCAGGGCGGCACGACCAAGGCGTAACAAAAAAAGCCCTCACGGGCTTTTTTTGTGGAGCCGCACGGGGGATCGAGCGATAACCCGGAAAATTCACCTGAATTTTCCGCCTTTCAGGCCGAAGAATACCAAAACTCATGTATTTGATAATTTTTTCATACTTTCATGAAAAGACAACCGATATAGCATTACTCAAAAATGGGGTAGGTAAATTTTGGCGTTTTCGGGATTAACCCTATTGCAAATTATTGATAATCAAATATTAACAAGGTTAAAATGCACACCTTATGAATCTATCATGAATAAAGCGGGTTAAGAAAATGTACAGTGTACATTTTCAGCGAGAGGCCAGCCTGCAGGGCGGCACGACCAAGGCGTAACAAAAAAAGCCCTCACGGGCTTTTTTTGTGGAGCCGCAGGGAGTCGAACCCTGGTCCAGACAAGGCGGCAATGTATCTTCTACATGCTTAGTTTCCCTTTTGATTGTCGGGGAAAGGCCAGCCGGGAAACAGGCCTGCCATTTCCCTTAGCTGCTTCAGGTTCGCTACCGGCCCGCAGCCTGCCGGCAGCTAGTTTTGCCTTTCCGACACCCCAAAACCCCGGTCGGCAAAACAGAACCGGGCGGGATGTGGCCAGGAACCGGTCTTACCGGTTAACCTTTTAAGCCTTTATCTCAGCATCCTGCCGAGATTAGGCAGCCATGGCGTAGTTATAATCGCCAATTATGGATCGAGCGCATTGTTTAAGGGTGTACACTCACCACCCTGCATGCCAATACATTACCTTACCTCCTGTCAAATCCAGTCGGCCCCATTTCGTTAAATGGAGTGCAAAAATATGCTTTTTGCCATTAAGATGTACGTGAACGGTTAAATTTGGTTTTGCCGTTTCAGGCTACCCGGCCGGCTGCTACGATGCCCTTGTACACATAAAGGCGCAGGTCAAAGTGCTGTTCGATGTAGCTTTGCAGGCGCTGATGCAAAAGCCGCAACTGGTGCTCACCATGCTGCTCAAACACAGTTATTGCGAGTATTGCCTTTAGCGTTAGTTTTTTAACAAAAAGCTCGGTGAGCCACTGCTTATAGACTGCTTGCCATTCCTGACGATATTTTTCATCGTGCGAGCGCCCGTCAAAGAGCATCTCCAGTTGTACCTCACCATGGCGGTAACGATACACCGCGGCCAGTTTTTCATAAAAGGGGTAGAGTAGTTCCAGCCGGTCGAATTGTGCCTGGCGGATTTGCTGAACCGTGTCATCCACCAGACCCAACGGATTGAAATATTGCAAATAAAAGCTACTGGCATAATCGCTCGTCCACGCCAATAATTCATTCTTCAAGGCAGCCTGCGCCTCCTTCAGCACATAGTTCTTGTCCATCGGGAACCACTTGCGCACTGCTAATGAGACTTGCCTGAGAGGATACAGTGTCATATTAACACAAAACTAAGACAAAAAAGCCGTCATCTCAATACTGCTCCTCTTCATTAGGGAAATCGCAGTTTTTTACATCGGTAATATAGTTTTTCACCGCCCTGTCTATCAATTCGTCAAGGTTGGCATATCTGCGCAAAAACCGCGGACTGAAATCGCGGGTGATACCCAGCATATCCTGCATCACCAGCACCTGGCCGTCCACCTTCCCTCCGGCCCCGATGCCGATCACCGGAATACGCAGGTTTTGTGCCACCTGACCGGCCAGTTGGGCGGGTATCTTTTCCAGCACCAGGCCAAAACAACCGGCCTCCTGCAGCAGACGGCTGTCCTCTTGTAATTTAGCAGCTTCGGCCTCCTCGCGTGCCCGCACCGTATAAGTGCCGAATTTGTAGATCGACTGCGGCATCAAGCCCAGGTGGCCCATTACCGGTATGCCGGCCGAAATAATGCGCTGAACGGATTCGAGCACTTCCGCCCCGCCTTCCAACTTTACGGCATGCGCCCCTGCTTCCTTCATTATCCGGATAGCCGATTTGAGCGCCTCCTCCGAATTACCCTGGTACGAACCGAACGGCAGGTCAACCACCACCAGCGCCCGTTTGGCAGCCCGCACCACAGCGGCAGCATGGTAGATCATCTCATCCAAAGTAATAGGCAGGGTGGTTTCATGGCCGGCCATCACCATCGAGGCCGAGTCACCTACCAGCAATATATCGATTCCGGCCCCATCCAGCAGGCGGGCCATCGAATAGTCATAGGCAGTGAGCATGGCTATCTTCTCGCCCCGCTCTTTCATAGCCTGCAATACGTGGGTGGTAATACGCTTCACCGGTTTGGCTGTCGACATGTCCTTCAGTTTAAATAAACGCCTTTTTCCTTACCTTTAAGCACTACCTGAATGTTGTCCGACAAAGTGGTGGCCAAGGCATAGCCTACGTAGGTGGCTTTTACCGGAAAAGCCGTATGACTCCGATCCACCAGCACAGCCACTTCCAGCTTCTTGAGCTTTTTATCCAAAAAAGGCTTCATGCTATAGGCAATGGTTTTGCCGGTGTGCAGTACATCATCCACCAGAATAATCACCCGGTTGGCAAACTTGATCTCCTCACTTATAGTCTGCTTGCTTTGCCGAAAAGGATGCGATTTATCCAGGTCAATGCGCGTTACGATGAGATCGAACTGCGCGATCTCCTTGAGATTGGCAGCCAGTTGACGGGCCAGCAGTTCACCCTGTTCACAAATGCCAGCCAGGACAAGGGTCTTTTCTTTAAAATTTTCCTCCAGTATCTCATATGCCATACGCTTGATCTTCTGGTCGATCTGCCGGGCAGTCAACACGCGTATGGATTCTTGTTTGGTTGTTGTCATAGAGGCAGGTAGTTAAATTGCCGGCACGGCAAAAATACACATTAGCGTTCAAAAGGCACGGTTATCACCACCGTATCGGCTACCGGCACACCATTGCGCAGGGGCGGCTGCCAGTCCGGGCCTTCCCGGACCAGCCTGATGGCTTCCCGGTCGCAGCCATAGCCGAGCGATTGCAGCACATTTATCGCTCCGGGCTTGCCGTCAGCGCTTACCGCCACCTGCAGCTTTACCTCTCCAGTAATGTTGTTATCAAGCGCCTGCTGCGGATAACGCAGGTTGCGCCTGAGGTAACGCTGCCAGGCTTTCGGGCTGCGACCAGGGGCAGCCGGCCGGTAGCTCTCCTGTTCGGCAAACGCCCTGGAGACAAGCGCCTCTTCATCCGCCACTGGAGAGATACGGGTAGCCGTATCGCTGTTTTCGGCAGCTATCATTTTACGGGTTTCAGTAGGGGCGGCCTGTTGTGCGGCCGGCATTTGGGTGGAAGTGTCGGGTATTTCTGCGGGCACCACCTCCGCCAGTAAAGCTGTGCTGTCGGGGGCCAGCTCTGACAGGGTATCGGTATTTTGAGCCAGGGCTACCTCTTCCTCAGCCGGTGGCATGGCCGCAGGCTCGCTGGGGGCCGGTTGGTTGCCGGTTGTCTGGGCGGATGCCAAGGTGGGTGCAGCCACCGGTATTGTTTGCGGCAGGGTATCGGTAGCGGGTAGTGTATCAGTAGCGACAGGGGCCGGCTCGGGCGCTGTTTGTTGCTGTGGCACCTGCTCCTCACGGGCCGCCAGTGGCCGGGTGTCTTCCGCCTGGCGACCCCCATAAAAAATGACCAGCCAACTGATAACCCCTATGAGCAACAAGCCTGCGGCAGCCGCCAGCAGCGTGCGGGTAGCAGGCAGGCGGGTAGCCGGTTTGGTTTTGAGCCTTACCGTAGCCAGGTACTTCTCCAGTTCGGCCGGCTCAATATGGTCCAGCCCCTCCAGCGCCTCCCGGCATAGGGTGCAGTCTACCAGGTGCAACTCCAGGCGATGCATCTCGCTATTGAGCAGATTGCCCTGGTGGTAATCAAGCAACTCCTGGTAGGTAAGGTGCTGGTCGTTATGGAATACCGGTTCTTTCATCAGCTTGCCATACAGTTTTGCAAATTGCGCTTGCCATTCTGAATGTGGCTTTTTACCTGCTTCAAATCAAAGCCGGTTAGGTTGGCCACCTCTTTATAACATTTTTGTTGCTTATAAAACAATTCCACACACTGACGTTGTTCCTTTTTCAGTTGCCTGATGCACTCCTCCAGCTTACGCAAATTATCTTCCACTTCTATTTTATTATTATGATGCTCCTCATCGGCATATTCCATATTTTCAAACAGCGAAATTTGCTTTTCCTTTTGGCGCGAGCGCAGCAGCATCAGGCTCTCGTTGCGGGTTACGGTATGCAGCCACCCTGCAGGGTTATCCACCTCCGGTGGTAATTTGCTGAGCATGATCTCATACACCTTCATAGCGATGTCCTCGGCATCTTCTTTTACCTGTACATAGCGCAGCGCCACGGTGTAGATCAGGTGCAAATAGCGCTGAAAAAGCTCGGCAAGGTATTCCTGACGGCCGGTTTGCCGGTATTTATCAAGCAACTGCCGGTCAGTGCGTGTCTGCCAAAGATGTCGAAATAGTGCCATCAGGTCTCAAAAATGTGAAGAATTTATGGAAAATGATATGCTCCGGCATTATATGGTTGTAACAAACCAACAAAAAGATGAAAAAGCTGATAATTCTGACTCTCCTGATCGCCAGCGCCTCGTTGCGCATAGTGGCGGCCACCGATGTGCAAGGCCTGGTAATCGATGCCCGCAGCGGCCAGCCCGTGGCCGGGGCCGGGATTAAGGTAAAAGAGACCGGGCTGACCACCCGTTCGGCCAAAGACGGCACTTTTAGTATTTTCGTACTGCCTGGGCAGACCCTGGTGGTAGAAGCCCCGGGTTATAACAAGGCCTTTATAAAGGTAGCCAAACAACTGGTTATTACCATTAAGCTACGCCCCTTGCCGGTACCTATCGAATCGATGGAAGAGGTGGCAACCAAAAGCAAAGCGCCCGCTCTTTATAACCGTGGCATAGGATTGGTGAGCCAGGCTTACGATAGTGAGTATTACCCACCCTGGAATACCGAAGAGTATGCCACCATCCACGACAATATTTTTCATAATCCCTTGCAGGTACCGCTGTCCACCTTTGCCATAGATGTGGATGCCGCCTCCTACAGCAATGTGCGCAGGTTTATAAACAATGGCCAGCGCCCGCCCAAAGATGCCGTGCGCATTGAAGAGATGCTCAATTATTTTGACTACGACTACCCGGCCCCTGACGGACAGAAACCCTTCAGTATCTATACCGAGGTGGGGCCGGCACCGTGGAACCCCGTCCACCAACTGGTGCTTATCGGCCTGCAAGGCAAGGAAATCGCCCATGAAGACCTGCCGCCCGCCAACCTGGTTTTTTTGGTGGATGTATCCGGCTCTATGGCAGCCCCTAATAAATTGCCGCTGCTCAAATCAGCCTTCAGGCTGCTTGCCAACCAACTGCGCCCACAAGACAAGGTGAGCATCGTAGTATATGCCGGAGCGGCCGGCCTGGTGCTGCCACCTACACCCGGCAATGAAAAAAGCACCATCCTGCAGGCGCTTGACAAGCTGGAGGCCGGTGGCTCTACCGCTGGCGGGGCCGGAATTAAACTGGCCTATAATATAGCCCGCGACAACTTTATGGAAGGCGGCAACAACCGCATCATCCTGGCTACTGACGGTGATTTCAATATCGGGGCCTCAAGCAATGCCGATATGGAGCGCCTGATAGAAAAAGAACGCCAAAGCGGGATCTTCCTTACCGTTCTCGGCTTCGGCATGGGCAACTACAAGGACAGCAAGATGGAAATACTGGCCGACAAGGGCAATGGCAACTATGCTTATATTGACAATATGCGCGAAGCCAAAAAGGTGCTGGTAAATGAACTGGGTGGCACTTTGTTTACTATTGCCAAAGATGTAAAAATACAGGTGGAGTTTAACCCGGCCCGTGTACAGGCCTACCGCCTGATCGGCTACGTAAACCGCAAGCTGGAGGCCGAGGATTTTAACAACGACCAAAAGGATGCCGGTGAGTTAGGAGCCGGGCATACGGTAACTGCTCTCTACGAAGTAGTGCCTACCGGCATCCCCTTTACGGGCGGCTCTGTGGATACGCTCAAGTACCAGCCCAATCCGCTGCCGGCAGACCGCGGCTATGGCAATGAGTTGCTGACTGTGAAGCTGCGCTATAAGGAACCGGCCGGCCAGGTAAGCAAACTGCTGCAGACCACGGTAAAAACAACCGACCGCAGGCTATCGAAGACCTCCGACAACTTCCGCTGGGCGGCTGCTGTGGCCGAGTTTGGCATGGTGCTGCGCGACTCGGAGTATAAAGGCAACAGCAACCCGGAGGAAATACTGAAGTTGGCCCGTAGCACCCGGGGGCGCGACCCCTACGGCTACCGCCAGGAGTTCATCGAGCTGGTAGAACTGGCAGCCGCCCTTAACTACCAATAGGAGCCAGTAACCCCATACATCATACGACCGGCACCACCTGCCGGTCGTTTTTTTGCTCTGCCGTTTGGTAGCTATCTTTGTTGTGAGGCCTTCACTTTTTATCATGTCACGCTCTTTCGATTTCCAGCAGGTTGCAGACTTTTTAAGTGAGCATTGCCAACAGCAAGTGCGTATCAAGGCCGCTGTTCCTATAGGTGGCGGCTCTATCAGCCACGCCTACCGTCTGCAGACCTCAACCGGCACCTTTTTTCTTAAAAAAAATGATATTCCGGCTGCTGCCGCCATGTTTGCAGCCGAAGAACAGGGGCTCAACGTGCTACGCCAGCATACGCCACTCACTATCCCAGCGGTGGTCGGCCGGCACGATGGCGATACCCCCTGGCTGCTGCTGGCCTATATCGACAGCGCCCCTCAGCAGAATGACTACTGGCAGCAACTGGCTGAAAGCCTGGCCACCCTGCACCGCCATACGGCAACCCGTTACGGCCTTGAGAGCGATAATTTTATCGGCTCGCTGCCACAGCAGAACCATCCGGTAGAGCGCTGGGATGATTTTTTTAGCCAATATCGCATTGCGCCTATGCTGCGTATGGCACGCAATGCCGGCTTGGTTGACCGGCAGTTTGTGCAGCGCTTTGAAGCCGCCCTGCCAGCCATTACCGGCCTGATGCCGGACGAACCACCGGCCCTGCTGCATGGCGACCTGTGGTCGGGCAACCTGATGACCGACAGCCAGGGGGCGCCCTGTCTGATTGACCCGGCAGTGTATTACGGCCACCGTGAAATGGAGCTGGCATTCACCCGTTTGTTTGGCGGGTTTAGTGGTACTTTCTACCAGGCCTACCAGGAGTGCTATCCCCTGGAGCCAGGCTTTAACGACCGGGCCGACCTCTATAACCTCTACCCACTGCTGGTGCACCTCAACCTGTTTGGCCGCAGCTACCTGGGGCAGATAGAAGTCATCTTGGAACGCTTTTATTAAAAAAGCGCAACTTTGTTCTCTTACCGGTAGAATGATGACAACCAAACTCACCTTCCTCCCCCTACCGCCTCGACAACGGGATGAAGCGGCCAGCCAACTGGCAGCGGCAGGGCTGTGCAGCCACGATCTGGAGCAACCGCAGGTCGTGCTTTTTGCCGTACAAAAAGACGATCGCACCATCGGTTATTGGGGCTACGAGCGTTATGGCGAGGCTGCCTTGTTTCGCTCCTTATATCTTAAGCCGGATTACCGTCAGCAAGGCTATGGCAGACAAATATGGCAACAGGCAGAAGCCCTGCTACGCCAGCTTGGAATACGTCAGGTATATCTGCTTACCGATACGGCTACCGATTTTTTCAGTAGGCTGGGCTTTGTGGTGGTAGCACGCGCGAGCGCCCCGCCAGCCATTCGCCAAACCAGTGAGTTTGTCACTTTCTGCCCGAGCGGCAGTGTTTGCATGACCATTAGCCTGTCGGCTGCGGAAAAATAAGTTAGTCCTGGAAATTCAGGCCGAAAAATGCCAAGATTCATGTGATAGGTAACTTTTTCATATTTTTATGAAAAGACTACAGAGACAATAATTACCCAAACGCGAGATGTAAATTTTAGCATTTTCAGGATTAACCGTATTCTGAATAGTTAATGATCAGATATGAACAAGGTTATATGTTCACTCCTTATGAATCTATCTTTAATAAAACCAGTTAATTTGCAAAAAAGCAAGACTATGAGCGATTCTTCCATTCAGCATTCCGATCAGGCGCCCGAACCGGTAGGCCTGTATCCGCATGCCCGTAAGGTAGGCAACCTGCTGTTTTTATCGGGTGTGGGGCCGCGCCAAAAAGGCCAAAAGGAGATTCCCGGGGTAACCCTGGATGAACACGGCAACATCGTTGCCTATGATATTGCCCAACAGTGTCATGCGGTATTTCGCAATGTCAGGTATATCCTGGAAGATGCCGGCTCCAGCTGGGACAAGCTGGTGGACGTGACGGTATTCTTAACCAATATGAAAGATGACTTTGCCACTTTCAATCGTATATATGCCGAATATTTCCGCGACAACCAGCCCTGCCGCACTACCGTAGAGGTAAACGCCCTGCCTACACCCATCGCCATAGAGCTCAAATGCATCGCCACCTTGTGAGGTAGCGGGATTAGTAGCTCTTTCCCAGCCGCAGCAGATCGGTATATACCCCACGGGCGGTTACCTCACCACCTGCCCCGGCACCCCGTATCACTATCGGCTGACGGCCATAGCCACTGGTGTAAATCTCAAACAAGGCATCAGCCCCGGCTACGCTCCCCAATGGTGAGGTGACCGGTACTTTTTCCAGTTGCACCTGCAAACGATTGGCCGCTACATCCAGTTCCCCCACATAGCGCCACACTTCTCCCTCTGCCAATTCGCTCCTCAAGGCTTCATAGTGGCTGTTAAGGTGTATTTGCTGCTGCATAAATTCTTCAAAATCTGCCGTTTGCCGCAAGGCAGGGGGAATAAGATTCTGTACTTGCACATCGGTTAGTTCCACTACCATACCCAATTCCCGCGCCAGAATAACCAGCTTGCGGGCCACATCCTCACCTTGTAAATCTTCACGTGCGTCGGGCTCGGTATAGCCCTCCTTACGAGCCGCCAGCAGCACCTCGGCAAAAGGCTCCTTGCCGGCCGAAAAGCGGTGAAAAATATAACTTAACGAACCGCTAAACAACCCCCTGACCCGCGTTATCGTATCGGCCGAGTCCTGTAAATGACGCAAGGTATCGATCAGCGGTAAGCCGGCACCCACGTTTGTCTCATAATAAAACTGCCTCCCCCTACGCTGCATTACCTGTCTGATAGCCCGGTAAGCTGCCATTGAACCCGAGTTGGCTTTTTTGTTGGACGCCACCAGATCGAAACCATGCTCCAGGATGCTTACATAATCATCTGCCAGTTGCTGTGAGGAGGTATTATCAACAATTACCAGATTTTCCAGACCACTGGCAATCAGACGTTTAAGTATATCTACCAGACCAGCGGACAGATTACTCTGCTGTAAGCGCTGGCGCCAGTCGGTTCCCAGCCCTTGTTCATCAATCACCGCCCGCTGCGAATCGGCCACGCCAATCAGGTTGATGCGTAAGCCCCTGCGCTTGACTACCTCTTCAGTAGTAGTTACTACCTGGTCGAGCAACTGCCCCCCAACCGTACCCTTGCCAAAGGCAAACAAATTGAGAGTCTTGACAACTCCGAACACCTGGTTGTGCACCACATTCACCGCCTTTTTCAGATGGTGGCTATCCACCACCAGCGAAATATGCGCACCCGAAATACTGTTGCTGATCAGATGCATCCATATACGGTTTCTGCGCAGCCCTTTGATCGCCTTTTCCAGGGCATAATTGTGGCGCCCCAGAATGGCGATGATAGCCACCTGTTTGTTGACAGTAATACGCGTAAAACGATCCGCTTGCAATTCAGCGGCAAACTCCTCTTCCAGCACCTGCCTGGCCTGGTCGGCCCGCTCACGATCCACAATAAAGCCGATGCCTTGCTCCGAAGAAGCCTGGGCTATCAGCCGGACACTGATTTGATAGCGGCTCAGGGCGGAGAAAATGCGGGCATCAATGCCGATGGTGCCGGCAAAATGGCTGCTTTCGAGGGTGATCAGCGCCTGATCCTCCACTACCGACACCGCCTTGATGCCTTTGGTAGCCCCGTTTTTGTCTATCAGGGTACTGTTGCCATTGGGTATTATGCTGTTATAAATACGCAGTGGAATATTTTTGGTCAGCAGCGGCTCAATGGTACGCGGATGTAAAATAGTGGCACCAAAATTGGCCAACTCATAGGCCTCCTTGTAGCTTAAGTGGCTAATATGGCGGGCATCAGGTACATATTTGGGAGGGGCCGTATAAATACCATCCACGTCAGTCCAGTTTTGTACTTCACTGGCATCGACAAAACCGGCAATAAGTGAGGTGGTCAGGTTGGAGCCGTTGCGCCCCAGAGTTACCGTATCGTTGCGTTCATCAGAAGCGATAAAACCAGTAATCACCGGTACCTGCCCGGGGCGTAATGATTTGAAATAAGACCTGGTGAGGGTGGCAGACAAATCATTGTCAATGGTAAAACCATTTAGCTTGTTCTTTACTTTCAGCAAATTGCGGGCATCGACAAATTCCGCCCTGATACCGGCTCGCGCCAACAAGGCCACCAGCAGCTTGGCGCTGAACAGCTCGCCATAGGCTACCACTTTATCACGCAGCTTACCGGTACGGACGCGCAGCTTACGGATGGCGGCAAGGGTATCGCTGAGTTCTGCCGCCTCGTGGCGGCATGGCAGGCAGGCGGCCGGCTGCTTTTGGTAGTCCAGCAGTTCCTCCAGTAGCCCCTCATATTCTTCACCGGCAGACGCCAGTTCATAGAGTTGCAGCAGCCGGTCGGTGGTAGCGCCCCTGGCCGATACCACTACGGCCAACGGGCCGTCCGCCTGCTGCCGCCCGATGATTTCGAGTACGTTGTTCAGTGGCTGACCATTGGCCAGCGATTTGCCTCCGAATTTTAATATCTTCATAAGTCTAATATCTTTCGAGTGAGTTATCTATTTCATCAGCCCAGGCCAGGATACCCCCTTCCAGATTCCACAGGTTGTCGTGCCCCAGTTTTTCTTCCAGATAAGCAATGGCCGATGCACTACGCTTGCCACTGCGGCAGTATAAGATTACCCGCTTGTCCGGAGCGATGCTGCTAAGCCGGGTAGGAATATCTTTGAGCGGGATATTGATACCCCCTATCGAAGCAATAGCCACTTCAAAGGGCTCCCGTACGTCAATTAGCTGAAAATCCTCATCTCCGGCCATGAGCCCGGCCAACTCCCTGACCGGCAATTGACGTACCTGTTTTTCTACAATAAACTGCCTGATTACAGCCGTCAGCTTGGTGGTTTCCACCAGAAAACCGTCATGCCCGTATTCAGAAGTAATCTCCTTATACATGGCTCCCGGTATATGGCGCGCCATATACTTCTGCAAAGCAACAGGTAGCAGCCTGTCGCTATCAATACCGATAACCAATGTACGTATGTTAATACCGGCCAGGGCCCTGGGCAAGCCACCGCGGCCGCGCCCTACATGATGGCTGTCCATACACTTGGTCAGGTAGTAATAAGCCAGGGCATCGAACCTGCGCTCCAGCTTCTCCGCCTGATAGCGGATATAGGAGGCGGCACTGAAGTTGTCGGTACGCTCATCAGTGTCTGTTTGGGTAGCCATAAAAGCCTCGGCCGTCCGGTAGGTAAGCATACCGGTAGCACGGGCGGCCTGCAGCCCCTTGCCGCCACCACCCGGTAAACCGAAGGTGCTATCGGCTTGCAAAGCCAATCGTTGACTTTCGTGAACAGCTATCCCCCAGGCGGTTTCATAGGCTGCGGAGGCTACCAGTATCATGTTTTCAATGCGCCCGGGGAACAGCAGGGCAAACTCCAACGCCTGGCTACCCCCGAAAGACCCCCCAATGATTACCTTGATATGGTCGATCTGCAAGTGCTCAGCCAGCAGCAGGTGCGCCCGCACCACATCGCGCACGGTAAATTGCGGAAAATCAAGGCCCTGCGGACAAGTACTGCCATAGGGCGAGCCCAGCACATTGGCACAGACGATGAAGTTGTCTTTGGGATTGAAAAAATCATTTTCACCAAACAACCCGGGCCACCAGGAAAAAACATCTGAATTAGCCGTAAGGGCATGAAAAGCCCACACCACATTGCTGATAGCGCTGGTAGGCCGGCCATAGGTATGGTAGGCTATCTGCAAGCCCGGCAAACGCTCGCCAGACTCCAGCTCAAAAGGCTGCTCATAAGTAAATATCTGATAGCTCATTTGCTCTTTTCGATTGCTTGTTCGATATCGGCAATAATGTCGTCTATATGCTCCAGCCCTACCGAAAACCTGATAAAGCCGGGTGTAATGCCAGCGGCTTGTCGTTCTTCAGGCGATATGCGGGCATGGGTGGTAGAGGCCGGATGGGTAGCAATACTACGCGTATCGCCCAGATTGGCGGTGAGCGAGTGCAGTTGCAAGGCATTCAGAAAACGAGCGCCCCGGGCGCTGCCACCACGCAGTTCACAGCCCACCAGACCACCCCCACGGCTCATCTGCTTACGCGCCAGCTCATACTGCGGATTGTCGGTCAGATGCGGATACACTACTG
This sequence comes from Cyclobacteriaceae bacterium, assembly GCA_015488485.1. Taxonomy (GTDB): domain Bacteria; phylum Bacteroidota; class Bacteroidia; order Cytophagales; family Cyclobacteriaceae; genus S012-113. Next base: position 12,610 of record WFNR01000047.1, read on the forward strand.
TTTCGATTTCGGGATGTTGTTGCAGATAAGTAGCCAGTTTTTCTGCGTTGTCGCAGTGTCTGTCCATACGCAATGACAAAGTTTCAAGGCTTTTCGACAACACCCAGGCATTGAAGGGCGACAGGCTGGCGCCTGTCCTGCGCAAGTAGTTGTAACACTGCTCAACATACTGCGCCCTACCTACCACTGCACCTCCCAGCACCCGGCCCTGACCATCGAGGTACTTGGTGGCCGAGTGCACTACCAGATCAGCCCCGTAGCGTATGGGCTGCTGTAAATAGGGCGTAGCAAAACAGTTGTCAACTACCATAATGATATCGTGCTCCTGGCACAGCCTTCCCAGGAAGGTAAGATCGGCTATCCGGAGAGTAGGATTGGCCGGAGTTTCAACAAACAGCAGCCGGGTATTTGGCCTGACAGCCGCCTGCCAACTGTCGGGGTCATCGACCTGTGCCAGGGTATAGTCAATACCATAGCGCGGCAAGATATCGGTGATGATATGCAATGAGTTGCCGAAGATAGCCGATGAGGCCACCACATGGTCACCAGCCTGTAATAAGGCCGCCAGTGCTACGTACACTGCCGCCATACCGCTGGCAGTAGCTATGCCGGCCTCGGCATCTTCCAACAACCGTAGTCTCTCTATAAATTCATCCGTATTGGGATTGGAGAAGCGCGAATACAAATTGCCTTCCTGCTCACCACTGAACAAGGCAGCCCCGTGCTCGGCACTGTCAAACACAAAGCTGGAGGTAAGGTAAAGCGGCACCGCATGCTCACGCTGGGCGCTGCGGGGCGCCTGCGTGCGGATTGCCAGGGTTTCAAAATGTTGTTTTGCCATTCTTGTTATCATTTGTATTCATACCAAGAATGGCGAAGAGATTCCATAAAAAAACCTCTTTCGGCTGTATGGGCAGTTGCCAAAAGAGGTTGAAAATATCTTCTGACTTATCTTGCTTTTTAACAAGCCGGAATTAGCACCTTCTGACACGGGGTCAGGGTTGCTAAGGCTTCACAGGGCCGTTCCCTCCACCTTTCTTGATAAGAATTTGTTAAAGAACTTATTTTGATGGCAAAGAAAAAGACTTTTTTTTAATTGTAATCTTTGTTGTCATATTTTTTACAGGTTTACCCGTAAAGAAAACTCCATGCTTCGCCCTGGTTGCGGAATGTTGTTGAAATCCAAGTGGTCCCAGTAGTACTGGTCGAACAGATTTTTGGCAGCTACCAAAATATCCAGGTTCCAGTCGTTCAGGGTAAGCCTGTAGCCAGCCTGAAAATTCAGAATGCCATAGCCGGGTGTACGGCTTTCCCCGTAGGATAGGCGCGGTTTATTCTGCGCCAGGGCCGCCCGCCACTCAGCACCCAGGTGCCAGTTATTGTTTGCCCAGGTAATATTCGTTGTACTCTTCAAGGGCGGCTGCAACGGCAGCGGCTCTCCGTTGGCATCCTGGCCAGCGGGTATTTGAGCCCGTACGGCCATGCTCAATGTGGGTAATGGCTGCCATTTTACATCAGCCTCAAAACCATACAGATAGGCAAAAGGCAGATTGACATAAAACTTAACCCCGGCAGCACCAATGGTCATCGGGCTGTAACCGGGCCGTATTTCACCCACTATGTAGTTTGGCATGTAGTAGCCGTAGAGCTGCAGGCGCCAACGCCATTGGCTATA
>WFNR01000048.1 GCA_015488485.1 Cyclobacteriaceae bacterium
TTCCTCAAACTGCGCTTTGGTGTATTCCTTAAAAGGCTCCAGCTTATCGATAAAGTTGTCCTGGTTAAAATTGATCTCCACCGGGCTTTCTTTAAAGAGCTGGTACAAGCCAGTGCGGAATACCATGCTATCGGTATCGAAATCATCAAATACCTGCTCGAGTAGTTCCTCTCCGATTTTCACCTGATTGTAATGGCCGTAAGCCACCAGAAAGGTTTTATTAAGGGTAATGTTTACCCCTTCGCGCTGCCGCAATACCCAGCTCTGCCCATCCAGTTCCAGCAATACCGGAAAGAAAATCAGCGGACAGCGGACATGCGAGCCTTCAGCAAACTTACCGCGCACAAACGGCCAGCCCACATACAAGTCGCGTGAGCCGTGTTCTTCAAACAACTGTTGCTCGAAGCGCTGCAGCTTTCGCAGCCTGCGGCTCAGTATGTTGATCCACTCTGTACGGCTATCGGCCAGCGGGCATAGCTTTACCCGCGATTTGCCGGCAATCAGATCCTTGATGATGTCGAAGGAGGGCTTGTTGTGGGCAAAATCAAATTCGTGCAGATCTATGTACTGATCGCGCAACAGCCTGCGTAGTAGTAGCGACCGGTTGGCGGAAGTAATATTGATCAGCCGGTTTAGATATGTCTTCAGTACTTTCTGCATCAGGCTAAAAGTAAAACAAAAGTACTATTTAGCAGGCTCCCAGCTCAAATAAGGTAAAATATTGTGCAGAGTGAGTGAGTCCACTCCATAGACCTGGCGCAAATCGGCCGGAGAGGAAAAGTCCCCGTGTTGCTGCCGGTAGGCCGCAATCAGCCGGGCCTGCTGGCGGCTTAGGTAAGGGTGGGCAGCCAGCTCTTCACTTGTCGCCTGGTTGATAGCTAATTTCTGCGGCACAAAATCAGTAGCAATAAAGCTCACTTCGAGCAGCTTTTGTACCACGGCCGAGTCCAGATTATACACCTCGTACAATTGCTCCGGCCTGACAAAGCCCCCCAGGTGGCTGCGGTATTTCACTATCCTGCGCGCCAGCACACTGCCTATACCCTGTACCACTTGTAGCATGGCCGTATCGGCCCGGTTTAAATCAAAATGTTGGCGAATTGTCCTTTTCAACTGCACTCTCCTGCTACCGCTATAAGTGGTAGCCTCCTTAATATCCGGCATTTTCTTCCCGGCAATAACTATAAAAGGCATCAGTTGCTGCACCAACGGGCTGTCAATTTCGTATATTTTCAGCATATCCTGCGGCTGATAGAAACGCCCACCAGCCTGCCGATAATGAAGGATACGCCCAGCCACCTTTTCATCAAAGCCAAGCAGTTGCAGAGAGTCTTGTGATATAGTATTCGGGTCAAAGCTAAACAAGGCAGGCGCTTTGGCGAGTGTATCGGCTGTTAGCAAAGCCAGTAAGCTGTCCAACTGCTGCCGGTCGTTATCAGGTACTTCATCCGGCCCCGACCACAAGGCTACCAGCCGTGGCACAGCCAGCACCAATGCCAACACCACAAAAAGCACGGTAAAAGCGTTGGTTTCCTTGCCGGTAATGCCGAAAAATGATTTGAATAAGCGCTTCATAACCACTCTTGACGTTAAAAATAATAATTCAGGTACTTTTTTTATTGCTATTACCAGGTTAAATGCTGCGATTTGCTCTGCAGGCAAACTACCTTTGCCGGTAATGAAACGTGTAGCAGGGATAATCTTTGCCTTGGGGGTGTATGCCGGGTTAGCTGCCCAGCCGGCTGCCGATGAAGTGGCGCCCAGCGGGTCACAGGGTACAACTATTTACCATCAGCATGGCAAGGTGGGCTTAAGCAAGGCATCGGGCAAGATTCTCACGCCACCGGTTTACGATTCGCTACTGGCCGTCACTTCCAATATTTATGTAGCCCGCAAAAGGTCGTCTGCCGCACCGAACCCCCAATGGGGTCTGATTGACAAAGACGGTAAAGTGCTGGTACCTTTTGCCTACCATAGCCTGCAACCGCAGCAGGGCCTGCTCATTGCCAGCAAGCAAAGCCGCAACCTGGTGCAATATGGCGTGCTGACCCTAACCGGAGAGGTGCTGGTACCCATCAGATACGAAAAAGCCACTGTTCTGGGTGGGCAGTTTATTAATGCCGGCACAGGTCATGAGCAGCATATTTTCAATACCAAAGGAGAAAAATTGCTAACCCTGACAGCCGACAGCCTCGATATGCCGGCTCCGGGGCTGCTACGCTATTACCGGTTGGGCAAATGCGGCCTGGCCACGCTTGCCAACCCCGGTTACCTGTATCCGGAATATGTCGACCTGACCCTGCAAGAAGGCCGTCTGCGTGCTGTTGGCTTTCCGCGTTGGTTCCTGATACATGACTACGATAGCCTGGCGCTTACCTACGATTCGGTAGTGCCCTGGCAAGGGAAGTTTATTGTGCGTTTGCGCCATAAAAGCTACCTGATCAACAGTGCCAATCAGCCGCAATCGGCTGTGTATGACACCTTGGTACCGCTTAGTGATGACCTGCTGCTGGCAAAAACCAACGGCTATGCCGGTGTGCTGAACCGCGAGGGCGAGCTAATAGTACCGGCTGCCTACCAGACCATTACGGCCGACAAGGAGGTGATTTATGCCCGTAAGCCGGGTGTGCAGGGCAAATGGCGGCTGTTTGACCACTACGGCTATCCTAAAACCCAGGTAGAATATGAGCGCTGGCAACCTATGCAGGATGGCCTGATTGCCGTGCAGCGCCACGGCAAATGGGGCTTTATCAACCGCTATGGAGTAGAAGTGATCAGCCCGATATATGATGCGGTGGGGCCTTTCAAAAACGGCCTGGCACGGGTAACCTTTTTCGGTGAAGACGGGCTGATTGACCGGCAGGGTGAATGGCGGGCTTATCCCTTTGCCGGGCATATCCTGGACTATGACAGCCGGATAATACTGGCCAAAAGCGGCCGGCAGTATCAGTTGCGGCACCTGGACGGAGAGCTGATTTATTTTACCAACAACCGGCTGGAGCCCCGCGGCAGCTATTATGCCGAGACCGATACGGCCGGGCATTTGCTGCGCCTGGTATCGCCACAAGGCACCCTGGAAGACCCCACCACCGGCCGGGAAGCTATGCTGAATGGCGGTGGCGGCCTGGTCATATTCCGGCAAAACGGCCGCTATGGCCTTAAAGACCAGCGCGGGCGCATTATTGTGGCCAACCGCTATGAGGCCGTTAAGCCATTTTACAACGATCTGGCAGCCGTGCAAATCAATGGCAAGTGGGGCTTTATCGACCATTATGAGCACCTGGTAGTGCAGCCGGTGTACGACTCGGTGGCCGATTTCAACAACGACTACTGCCTTACCTGGCAAGGCGGGGCCGTGGGCGCCCTCGATCGGCACGGCAAGGTGCTCATCCGCCACGAATATGAAGAGATAATACCGCTTCCCGACAAGCGCTTCAAAGTAAAACGCAACGGCCGCTGGGGTCTGCTGGATGAGCGCGGCCGGATGGTAGTGCAGCCTACCTACGACCGGCTGACTCCCGTAAGCCAGGGCTATTATATTGTGGCGCGCCACGGCCGCTACGGCACCCTCGACAGAAATGGGGTGAGCCTGGTACCGCTGATATACGATTACATAGGCTATGACGAAGCCAGCGGCACACTGATTACCCGCTTACCGGCCGAAGAAAAGTGGCTTCCCCTGCCGGTGGTTGCGGGGGATAAGGTGGTTCACTGAAAAGCGGAATAGTGATTTGTGGGAAACTGGCAAGTAAGTGACCGCTCCGGGTGAATTTTTGAAGCGGTGCTTCAACAGACGGTAGGCTGCATAGCTAATGGCCTCTTCCCTGGCCTGCCGGAGATTAGCAGGGGCCGGCACCCCCTGAAACGGACAGGCAAAGCCACCCAGAATATTACCCAGAAAAAAAGGAGCCGCTACACTATCATAGGCAGCCCAGGCATCATACATTGCCATAGACACATGAAACAGGTTGTGGGCATGTACGGTAGGCCGGGCATAGTCTTCACGGATGGCCTGTAGCAGCACCTCGTTCCACTTACGGGCAACCGATTGGGGCGCCTGCGCCAGGGCCGAAGCAGCAAAAAGCAGCCCGGATAGTAGCAAAGAAAAATTTTTGATCAACTTCATTTTAAAATAATTTATTAACAAATTTAGTAAACCTCCCGGATCATTGACATATCTATGTTATCGCAATATTCCGGCAAATAAGTACTTAATTGAGAATAAAGGTAAGATAAAGCACTATTTTGAAATCGGTGTGGAACTGGTTGACAAAATAAAGTAAGAAAGTGGGGCACCCATTGCGCTGACAGACCAGCCGATGCTGGTTTATACTCCGGCCGCCCCGGACTGACGATTGGCAGAAAAATAACGCTGAAGCACTGCGGCATTCATACCCTCACCCCGTTGGGTTTTTATTGGTAAAATGATAAATTTGGTTGATATAACAAGTTAGCAAACATAAAAAAAGAGTAATGCCTATAAAA
>WFNR01000049.1 GCA_015488485.1 Cyclobacteriaceae bacterium
AACAAGAAATAACCTCTTGTGGCCATGAATACGATAGCCAGGACGACCATTATTCTTCTCTTGTTTTATGCTGCCGGTTTGCAGGCACAACGCATGAATGGTTTCAATTTAAAAAATGCCATCATTGATGTTAGCCTGGTCAAACATGGCGGTCCGCCCAAGGATGGTATCCCGGCCCTGAACAGACCCAAAATGATAAGTGCCGAAGCAGCCGGCTATTTATCTGCCAAAGACAAGGTAATTGGCGTAGTACTGAATGACGAAGCGCGTGCTTATCCGTTGCGTATCTTGAATTATCATGAAATAGTCAACGATGTGGTGGGCGGTTCGCCCATTGTCATTTCCTGGTGTCCGCTATGCGGCAGTGCCCTGGTATTCAGCGCCATTACCGGGGAGCGCATTCTGCATTTCGGGGTGTCGGGGCTGCTCTACAACAGCGATGTACTGATGTACGACAAGGAAACCAACTCCCTCTGGAGCCAGCTTATGATGCAGGCGGTGAGCGGCCCCCTGCAGGGTGAGCGTCTGCACTTCTTACCTTCGGAAGTTACCACCTGGGCCGACTGGCGGCAGCGTTATCCACAAACCCTGGTACTCTCGGAAGAAACCGGCTATAGCCGTAATTACAAAGTAAACCCCTACGCTGGCTATACTCTCAAGCCGGATCTCTTTGCCCCGGTGGCCGATACCTCCGATTTGCTGCCGGAAAAGAAACAAGTGCTGGGCGTAGCCGCCAATGGTAAATACAAGGCCTATAATTTCACCCATCTTACCAGGCTGGCCCCTAACCTTACCGACTCGCTGGCCGGGGTTACTTATACCATTGAGTTCGACCCGAAAACACGTAATGCCCGTATCAGCCAAAGCAGCGCCCCGCTAACCTATGTTACCACCTATTGGTTTGCCTGGTATGCTTTTCATCCGGATACCGAGCTTTTTGAACCCAACAAGTAGTTGCTTAGCCGTTGGCCGTACTTATTGCTTCTACCCCATCGGCCAATGACGGCTGATAAAATACCGGCTGCCTGTCAAACTGGCGGTAATACGCCTTAGCTACCTGTACCTTAACCTTCTCAACCTGATCCTGCCGCACCAAATTGAGCGTACAGCCACCAAAGCCACCGCCCATCATGCGCGCTCCGGCTACTCCCGTAACAGAAGCCGCCTGCTCCACCAAAAAATCGAGCTCCGGACAGCTTACCTCATACAGGTCGCGCAAGCCGGCATGTGATGCCAACAGCAGCCTTCCCAGGCTGGCACTATCTTGCCGGGCAGCGGCTTGCACGGCTTGCCGCACACGCTTATTTTCTTCTACCACATACAAACAGCGCTTATAAATTTGCTCAGGAATCATAGAGCGTGCCTGGGCCAACAAACCGGCATCAGCATCGCGCAGGCTGTTTATGCCTGGGTCTATCTTGCGCAAGATATACACCCCTTGCCGGCATTCCTCCCTGCGTTGGTTATAGGCGGTGGCGGCCAGGTTATGTTTAACGCCCGTATTAATCAACAGCCAAACGTAATCCTTAAACAGCATGGGTTGCCAATCGTAGTCCAGGGTGCGGCAGTCCAGCAACAGGGCATGATCTTTTTTACCAAAAAGCACAGCATACTGGTCCATAAGGCCGCACTGCACCCCGATATAGCGATGCTCTACCTGCTGGGCCAGAAGGGCCATTTGCTGACGCGACAGTTGCCAGCCATACAATTGATCCAGGGCATAGATAAAGCCGCAGGTAATGGCTGCCGAGGATGACATACCGGCCCCCACAGGGATGTTGCCTCCCACAACCACATGCAGATTGCCGGTGTCATAACCACCCGACCGTAATAAATCCACCACACCGAGCAGATAGTCGTACCAGCTACCGCTGGTGGTAAATGACTGCCGGATGTCGCCTTGCCACTCACCTGCGATATCCAGCGCCACCAGATGCGAAGCGTCAGTTGTCTTTCCTACTGCCAGATAAAGTACCTGGTTGGCAGCAGCCGGCAATACCAGGCCTTCGTTGTAGTCGGTGTGCTCTCCGATAATATTGATACGCCCCGGGGCGCGCACCACCACCTGTGGGGTGCCGAAACGATCTGCAAAAGCCTGCTTAACACGCCCAAGCATGATTACCAAAATAGAAGATAGATAGCACTAAGCAAGCCGACAATCAGCAGTGACAACAGGTTAAAGACCATGCCGGTTTTGAATAACCCCGGCTCTGGCGGCTGCCAGTTGTTGGGGGCCTTCTTGTCCATAAGCGAATAAACGACCAGCACTCCGCTGAGCAACAGAAAGACAACACCCATCCGGTCGAGAAAGGGCATAGCCGGCTGCCAGAACTTAAGGGCGGCCGATAAGGGGATAGACAGCAGCACCACGGCCAGGGCAGCATTGGCGGTAGCCCTGCGCCAGAACAGGCCAAACAAAAATACAGCCACGACTCCGGGGCTGATAAATCCGGTGTATTCCTGGATATACTGAAACACCTGATCCAGACTACCCAGCAAAGGCGCCACCCCTACCCCTACCAGCAGTGCTAACGCAGCCACCAATTTGCCCACCAGTACCAGGTGGCGGTCACCAGCCGTACGGTGCAAATGCTGCTTGTAGATATCGAGGGTGAAGATGGTGGCTGTACTGTTGACCATAGAGCTGATGGATGATCCGATGGCGGCTATGAGCGCAGCCATAGCCAGCCCCTTGAAGCCGGTAGTAACATAATTGCCCAACAACCAGGGATAGGCCTGGTCGGGCTTGGCAATATCGGCATGCAGGGCGTAGGCCACTACACCGGGCACCACCACGATAAGGGGCAAAATAATCTTCATTATACCGGCAAAGGCCAGCCCTACCTGTGCCTCGGCAATGCTTTTGGCAGCCAGGGCACGCTGAATAATGTACTGATTGTTTCCCCAGTAGTAAATATTGGCAATCCACATACCCCCTACCAATACCCCGATACCCGGCAGGTTGATGTATTCCGGGTTCGACTTATCAAGAATCAAGTCAAATTTTTCCGGCACCGTATGGTATAACTGCTGCAGACCGGCCCAGAAACCGGCTCCGCCACTAAAGGCATCCAGCACCAGGTAGGTAGTAAGCAAACCACCCACCATCAATACCACCACCTGTACCACATCGGTCCAGACTACGGCCTTCAACCCACCGAAAATAGAAAAGGATGCCGAATATATGGCCAGGCCAAGCACGCCATAGATGAGCTTAACACCCAGGATAGTCTCGATAGCCAGCCCTCCCAGATACAGCACCGAAGTAATATTAACAAAGACAAACAGCAACACCCAGAAGACCGCCAGGCCCGACTTCACCCGGCTATCATAGCGCTGCTCCAGAAACTGCGGCATGGTGTAGATGTTGTGGCGGATGAAAACGGGCAGGAAAAATTTGGCAATCAGCACCAGGGTAGCAGCCGCCATCAGTTCATAAGAGGCGATGGCTATACCCACCACATAACCGGAGCCGGACATACCGATAAACTGCTCGGCCGAAATATTGGAAGCTATCAGGGAGCCTCCTACGGCCCACCAGGGCAGCGCCTTGCCAGCCAGAAAATAATCTTTGACATTATCATCGGTATCCTTGCGGCCGGATATCCAGATACCGAAGCCTATCATGACGATGATATAGCCGGCAAATACCAGGATATCGGTGATAGAAAAATGCATAGGTCTTTTCGATAGCCTTTAATTCAAAGGCCGCAATATAGCTATTTCCTACCTATTCAAGAAGATAACTTGCAGCAGCTTTTATTCCACCCAATCGGCTACAAACAGGTTGGTTTCGTGGGTGCCGTTGTTATGACGGTTGGAGGAGAAAACGATGCGCTTGCCATCGTTGGAGAACATCGGGAAGGCATCGAAAACGCCATCGTAGGATATCTGCTCCAGGCCGGTGCCATCAATATTGATCATGAACAAGTTGAATTCAAAGCCGCGGGTACCTTTATGGTTGGAGCTGAAAATCACCTTCTCCCCTGACGGATGAAAGAAAGGCGCCCAATTGGCTTTACCCAGATGGGTAAGCTGGCGCAGGTCGCTGCCATCGGCATTGCAGATAAACAGTTCCATGGCTGTAGGCGCCACCAGTCCCTGGCTCAGTAACTCCTTGTACTCAGCCTTTTCCTCTTCGGTTTGCGGACGCGAAGCGCGGAAAATCAGCTTGCTACCATCGGGAGAGAAAAAGGCCCCGCCATCGTAACCCAGCTCGAAGGTGATTTGCTTGACATTGCTGCCATCCAGATCCATGGTATAAAGCTCCAGGTCACCGGAGCGATCGGAGGTAAACACGATCTTGTCGCCTTTGGGTGATACAGTGGCCTCGGCATCATAACCGGGCTCATTGGTAAGTTGCTTAATGATATTGCCTTGCAGGTCGGCTACAAAAATATCATATGAAGCATAGATCGGCCAAAGGTATTTGCCATCGGCCCGCCTCTCGGGCTCAGGTGGACAAGCCTCGCCACCCAGGTGCGTGGAAGCATATACAATAGTGGTATCGCCTGGCATAAAATAGGCGCAGGTGGTGCGCCCCAGGCCGGTGCTTACCAGATGCGGCTTGTGCTTGCGCAAGTCATCCTTATTTACATCAAACCAGAATATCTGATCGCACTGCAGCCCCCAGGCCGGATTGTTCGACTGCATCACCAGGCGGCTGTCGTCAAAGCTCCAATAAGCTTCGGCATTGTCGCCACCGAAAGTGAGTTGGCGCATGTTTTTGAAATGTTTCTCTTGCGGGTAAACAAGGCTATCTGTAGGTGTGGCATCGGATTCTGCGGTGGTAGATCCATCCGTGGCTTGCTGCTTACAGGCTGAAAACAGTATGGTGGCAATAAAAAGATATATAAAAGTCTTCATATGGTTGAAATTTTGACGCCAATGTTAGGATAAAAAGTGCCGCCTGCCAAAAAAATTTATTTATGAGGCAAAAATTATCCCGCTGGCGATATTTTCCTAATTTGTATACTGGAACATCCAGATTAAATAACTACCTGGTAAATCTGGTAGTTATTTAATCCATCTTAAAAACCATAGAGGCTATGAACACTCACATCTATATTTAAATGCCTTTTAGAATATTCGACTGTTTTGGGTTTGCTCCCCGGATAAACCAAACGACATAAAACAAGGCTTTTAAAATAATCGGGACACCCAAAATCACGATTTTTAATTTGTAACTTGTTGATTATCAGTATAGAGGTTTTAGGGCGTTGATGTGGCGCACAAAACAGTACCATCAAAAAAATATTGACAGCCGTTGTAAACGCTTGTGTTTCTTCATGCCATATCAGGCTTTGGTATGGTTACTAATACGCAACGAATAGTAAATGGTTGACCCTGCTCTACCGCTAGGTGATTTGCCTATTTTTCCATTTGGGTATTTTACCTAAGAATCCTCGCTTGCCACCCACTTCCTTTGCTTACGATGATGGGTTGAGGTGTAAGAATGGCGTTATTTTTTTCGCACCAGCGAACACTCCACTTTTTTTGGAGAAGGCTCCGCAGCTTGCTGTGGGGCCTTATTTTTTTAAATCATCGGTAAAATGTCCCCTGCTCTTCTGTTGGGCAAATTTCTCTTGATTAAAGCTGGCCGACTGCCCTTTGGGAATAGTCAGGCTTTGCCAGTCATTGTCCTTCAGCATTTTACCCAGAAAAACAAGCTGCCCGATATGGTAGGCATAGTGCGCCAGTTGGCGGTTAATGGCCTCCACCAGCGTGTGCCCCTGGTTGCGGATATAAACCAACTGGTTGTAATGCTCCTCCTTGATGCTATCGAGCGCCTCAAAAAGGCACTGCCAACCTTCTTCCCATTTACGCATCATTTCTTCGCGGCTGGTGATGACGGACTCAAATTCCAAATCCCGCTGACGCCAGGGCTTTTCTCCGTCTTCGGTCAGAAAATTAGTCCAACGCGACAGCATATTGCCCCACAAATGCTGTACGATAATGGCAATTGAATTGCTGGCTTCGTTGAATTGCCAAAACAAGGCCTTATCGTCATCCAACTGGGCAAAGGTCTTCTCCCCTAACTGTTTGTAGTAGGCAAATTGCTTTTTTACATCTTCCAGATAGTTGTCAAACATTTATTGGCAATTGGTCTTTACTACTGCTTTGGCTGTTACATCCACCACATCCCAAAGTTTGCTTACCCCGTCTTCGCCTGTGTGTTTTTCCAGACAAACTTCATTGAGCTTGGCTATTGCCTCAGCCCCGTTAAAAGCGTTTAAATCTATAGTAGCCTGGTAAGTAAGGGTGTCACCGCTCATGCTCAAGGTACCCGGTACATCCACCGTCAACTCGTTCATGGTAAGCGATACGGTGGCGCTGCTGCTGTCGGCTTTTACAAAAGCGGCCTTAATAACATCGGTAGCAGCCATAGTACCGAAGAAAAACTGGGAAATTTTGGCGTCCCGCACCGGGTCGTTGGAATTGACACTATTGGTAGCGATGCTTACATGAACGGACTGCAACAGTTCTGCCAGGCTTGCGGCTGCACTATCGGCTTGTACCTGAATGTCATTAAAAGTACCCTTTACAGGAGCTTTGGTGTTGAATTTATAGGCTGTCCAGCCAAATGATACCGAATTAAGATCGAAGCCGTAGGTACACGTTGTTTCTTTTTTCTCTTCACTTTCGCTTTTTTTGGTAGAACAAGCAGTGGCTAACAAGGCCACGGCCAGCAAGGTGTAGGTTAAGTATTTCATAGCACGTGGGTTTTTGTTGGTAAACAAACAAACTTACATCAAACAACAGAAAATTGCTCCGCTTGGTTCAGATTATTTCCAAAAATATTAAGGAAATATTTTCTATTGTTGCTTTCGGTAGGTAACAATAGCCAGGGTCAGCATAGCTACAGCCATCAGGCCAATCACTACAAAATGCCGCACCACATTATGAAACTCACTGCCTTTCAGTAATACCATACGTATAAGCTGCATAAAATAGGCTACCGGATTGAACAGCGTAATGGTCTGCGCCCAGTCGGGCATATTTTCGATAGCAGTAAACAGGCCGCTCATCAGGATGAAAATCACCACAAAGAACCAGCTAATGAGCATAGCTTGCTGTTGGGTATGGGTAACAGTGGAAATAAGCAACCCCAATGCCAGACCTACTGGCATATAAATGGCCGCAAAAGCAAACAATAAGGGCAACGAGCCTACTACCGGGAAATCAAAAATGAGCTTACCCACCGCCAGACCGAATGCCAGCTCAAACATACCAATGAGCCAGAAAGGCAACAACTTGCTAATTATAAACTGCACTTTGGTAATGGGGGTAACATTTAGCTGCTCAATGGTACCCAACTCTTTCTCACGTACTATGTTCATGGCCGCCAAAAACATGGTTACCATGGTTACCAGTATTACCATCAGCCCCGGGGTGATATAATTTTTATATTCCAGTTCCTCATTAAACAAATAACGTGTGCGTAACTCTACCGGCAAGGCAGGGCGCTTGGCCAGATGCAGCCAGCGTGCTACAATAGCACTATTGTAGTCGGCCAGGATAGTATTGGTATAAAAGTAAATAATACTGGCTGCACTGCCGTCAATGGCACTGATATCGAGCCCTATGGTCGCATGGCCTTCATGTTGCAGGTCGGCTGCAAAACCGGCCGGTATCTGTATAAACAAGTCTATTTTGTTGTGATCCATCAAGCGTTGCCCCTGATGAATCGAAGTCGGAAAATCAACCGCCTTATAATAACCGGTTGATAACAGCTTATTTACTAACTCACGGCTTTCCTGTGACATATCTTCATCCAGAATAGCCACCTGGATATTCTTGATTTCGAAAGTAGCGGCATTGACCAATATCAGCAACTGCACCACCGGCATCACAAATATTATCGGCAACATGGCCTGGTTGCGAAAGATTTGGCGGAATTCTTTTTTTAGCAGATATTTTACCTTTCTCATGACAGCCTGATTTTGAAACTACGTACACTGGCCAGGGTAAAGACCACGATAAAGCCGACTATTACCAGGGTAGGCTGCCACAGCGCCTCCAACCCCACCCCTTGTAACATAATACCCTTGATAATAATGATAAAAAACTTGGCCGGAATGATATTGCTGATTATCTGCAGCGGTAAGGGCATGCTGTCGATCGGGAAGATAAACCCCGATAGCAGAATAGTAGGCATCATCAGAGCAAATAACGATACCATCATAGCTACCTGCTGCGAGGATGTCCTGGTTGAAATAAAGATACCAATGCTAAGTACAGCCAATATAAAGAGCAACAATTCGCCCAGCAATAGCAGAAAACTACCCAACATCGGCATTTTAAACACCAGCAGTCCCAGGGTAAGAATAAGCAGGGCATTCATAAACGACAGCAACATATATGGTATTACCTTACCAATAATGATGATGGCCGGCTTCAAAGGCGATACCAGCAGGATCTCCATCGAGCCCAGCTCTTTCTCGCGTGTCAAGGCTATGGAAGTTAGCAGGGTACTGATAATCATCAGAATAACCGTAATGACCCCCGGCACAAACAAAAAGACGCCCTTAAGTTCAGGATTGTAGGTCATGCGTAGCTCACTCACAATCTGATAGGGTGGCCGGTAACCCAGTTCCTGTACTACAAAATTGTTGACAATTCCCCCCGTATAGCTGGCCAGGATATTGGCCATGTTGGGGTCTGAGGCATCGAGCAGCAATTGCACCTTTGCCTGCCCCTTGTTGAAATCTTCAGCAAAGTTGGCCGGTATTACCAAAGCCAGCATATAATCACCATTGCGGAAACCGTCCTTTATCTCATCGTAGTTTTGCGGCAAACCGGCCAGTTTGAAATAATCGCTGGCCAGCAATTTGTTCACCAGCTTGGCGGAGGTGACATCATGGCTCTGGTCCCATACGGCAATGGTGGCATCGCGGACCTCGTTGGTAAGGGCATAGCCAAATAGAAATACCTGAACTGTAGGTAAGCCGAACAAGATTAGCAGCGTACGCACATCGCGAAAGATGTGTTTGAATTCCTTGGTTATAATTACCCAGAGTTCCTGCATAGCCTGTTACGATTGCTGGCGGGCCAGTTTCAGAAAGACCTCGTCCATATTTTTACTGTTTAGTTCTTGCTTGAGCTCGCCAGGGGTACCCAGCGCTTTTATCTGGCCATCTACCATAATCGACAACCGGTTGCAGTATTCGGCCTCATCCATATAATGGGTGGTCACAAAAGCCGTGATACCACGTTCGGCTTCTTCATAAATCATCTCCCAGAACTGCCTGCGCACAATGGGGTCTACCCCTCCGGTGGGTTCATCCAGGAACACTATCTGTGGCTCATGAAAAATGGCCACCGAAAAGGCCAGTTTTTGTTTAAATCCCAAGGGCAGGTGCTTTACCTGCCGGTTTTTCAACCTGCCGATGCCCAGTTTTTCTATCACCTCGTCCGCCTTTTGTTTGATTTCACTGTCGCGCATGCCATAGATGCCACCAAACAACTCCATGTTTTCCCACACGGTAAGGTCGTTGTAGAGCGAAAATCGCTGGCTCATATAGCCGATATTGTGTTTGATTTTTTCCGTATCGTGGTAGATGTCATAACCTGCGACTCTTGCCTGTCCGGACGTGGGATGTAGCAAGCCAATGAGCATGCGCATGGCAGTAGTTTTGCCGGCCCCGTTGGCACCTAAAAAGCCGAATATTTCACCTTTCTTTACCGTAAAGGTGATTCGATCAACGGCAGTAAAGTCACCGAATTTTTTGGTGAGCTCTTGTGCTTCTATGGCTAACGGTTCAGGCATTTGCTTCCAACATCAGGTCGATAAAACAATCTTCAATACCAGGTGTAACCGGCTGCAAGCCATCTTTGTAGCCTGCCTTACGCAGTTGCTGTACTACTTCATCCATTTGCTCTTCGTCACCCAGTGTAATGTGCACACTATCGCCAAAAGGTTGGGCCGAATGCACTTGTGGCAGGGCACGTAGCAATGGCAGAAAACGCTGCACTCCGGCACCACTTAAGCGGTAGAGAGGCTTACCAAAGCGCGCTACGATACCCTGCGGGGTATCGACACGCAGTATCCGGCCCTTTTGAATAAGCGCCACCCGGTCGCAAAGGGTGGCTTCATCCATATAAGCGGTCGAAACCAGGATGGTGAGGCCGTCTTCGCGCAGCTTCTGCAGCATCTCCCAAAACTCCTTGCGCGACACGGCATCCACACCCGTAGTAGGCTCGTCAAGCACCAGCACCAGCGGCTTGTGGATGAGCGCACAACTAAGGGCCAGCTTCTGTTTCATGCCACCCGACAGCGCCCCGGCCCTGCGCTTTTTAAAAGGCTCCAATTGCTTGTAAATACCCTCGATAAGATGGTAGTTATCCTGAATACTGGTGCCAAACAAAGTAGCAAAGAAATGCAGGTTCTCTTCTACGCTCAGGTCCTGATAGAGGGCAAAAGTACCCGGCATATAGCCCACATGGCTGCGCACATAGGTGTAATCGTCCACCACATTGCGGCCATTGAAAGCAATCTCGCCCTCATCAGGCAACAGCAGGGTAACCAGCATCCTGAACAAGGTGGATTTGCCGGCACCGTCCGGGCCAATCAGGCCGAACAGTTCCCCCTCACCCACCGACAGATTGATATCCTGCACAGCGGCTGTACCGGCAAAACTCTTGCTGATATGGCGAAACTCAATCATTCAAAATAGACTTCTCCGGGCATACCAATTTTCAGCAAGCCGTCATTATCCACTGCTACCTTGATGCCATACACCAGGTTCACCCTTTCTTCTTTTGTCTGGATAATCTTGGGTGTAAATTCTGCTTCGGAGGCTATCCAGGTAATCTTGCCCGGCAGGGTGCGTAGTTCCTTGCCATCATCAATAGCTACTTTTACCTGCTGCCCCAGGCGTAAGGCAGCCAGTTGGGTTTCGCTCACATAAGCCTTGAGGTAAATATCCTGCAGATTGGCTATTTTATACAAAGGTTTACCGGGAGCTACCAACTCATGGGCGCGCGCCAGCTTGGTGAGCACCAGGCCATCCAGCGGATTGACAACCTGACATCGCTGCAGTTGCTCGTCCAGCAAGGCCATTTTTTGTTGCATAGCCTCTACCTGGGCATCCAGTACTACATATTTGCTGTTGAGTGCTTCTTTCTTACGCTGCACCACCTTTATATTACCTTGCAAATCATCTACCTGCTTTTGGGTGGCAGCCTCGGCTTTCAGCAGTTTTTGCAGGCGGTGCAACTCGCGTTGCAGGTTGGCCAGCTCGGCATCAAGCACCTTTTGCTCGGCAGCAATATTCACCCGCTGTACCTCTACGGCAGCTATATTGGCCTTCAACTCCTGCTTCTGGATAACAAGTGTAGTAGAATCGATATAACCGAGTAACTGACCGGCTTGCAGCCGATCACCCTCCTCTACGTTAAACTGCAGCAGCTCACCGCTGGCCTGCGCAGCTATCACCGTTTCTTCCACTTCAAAATTGCCGTAGGCATCGGCTTTGTCGGCATCCTGCCGGCATCCTGCCAGCCCAAAGCCTAACAAAATCAAGAGTAGTATACCTTGTTGCTTAATCATCATAACCATTTTATTTTCCTTGAATAATTGCATAATTGAGTTTAGCCAGCAGCCACTTAATATGGTGTACCTCGCGGTTTAGCTCGGCCATAGCCCGGTTGTTTACTTCGGTCAGGTATTCGGTAGAGGTAGCCGTGCCGCCTTGCAGCCGGGCACCCACTTCTTCCACCACCCGCTCCCGCAGGTTTACCAACTCGTCATCCTGCTGCACCAGTTTCTCATACTTCTCTATTTCACGGGCTTGTTTAAGCAGTTCTAATTCCAATTGCCGTTTCGCCCGATCATATTGGTAGCCAACCAGGCGGCTGTTCCAGGCTAAAAGCTGACGCTCGTTACGACTTTTTTGCCAGTCGTATAGCTGCCATTTTATTTTCAGGCCTACCAACAGCATCGGGCGTATTTCAGGGTTGAAAATATCATAGCCGGGATAGCCCAAACCGGCATTGGCGAATACCCCTACATAAGGATGACGGGCCGCCTTACTGAGAGACTGTTGCGCCTGCAGGGTACTTTGTTGATTTAGCAAAAGCCTGAGTTCCGGTCGTGCCTCTACACCGGCCTGCTCGATATCAATTTCGGGCAGGGTAAGCTCTGCCCGGGCAGGAATGGCATGGTCGGTGAGGCGGGCCAACTGCTGGCGCAAGGCTTCCTCCTGATAGGTAACTTCGGTAATAGCCTGCTGTAGCTTGATTTCCTCGGCCTGCAAAGCGGTATAATGAGAACGGTAGGCAGTGCCGGCCTCTACTGCGCCTTGCAACTGGCGTGCCCGCGCCTGTATGGTGGCCAACTGTCGTTGCAGTATATCTTGCTGTGCCCGGGCCAACAAAACAGCAGCATACAAACCGGTGACCTGTGCTTTTAGCTTGGCTTTATCTGCCTCCAACTGGTAAAGGCGGTTGCCATAGGTGAGTGAATCAAGCTGCTTTTTGTGAGCCGCCAGCCGGCCGTTGTAAATAACCTGGTTAAAGTTGATAAGCAGACGGTTGAAGTTGGTGGGTACGGTTGGCGCATCAAAGCCGGGTACCGGTGGCACCTGAATGGTGATGTTCTCGTTCTGCCAGGTAGCCGTACCATCCAATGTGATCTGCGGCAGATTGCTCTTGCCACTATTCTGCATGGCCAGACTACGACTTTGCGCCAATAAGGCGGCATCCTGCTCATAGGCCTGAGCTTGCACGGCCCATTGCAGACACGAATCAAGGCTTATCTGCTGGGCAAAAAGCCAGCCGGGCCAAAGGATTACAAGTAATAAGAAGGTCTTTTTCATAATGTAAGTAGCATATGCGACAACAACGATTTTACAAGCGGCCTGCGTTCTTCAATAAACCGGCTGAAATCAGCCTGGTTTTTCATAAACTGTAAAATGACCGGCCGCGCCATAAACGGAAATACACATAGTGATACCATAGATACCACCATGTGCAAGGCCTGCCGGATGGGTATCTCCCGTCCGTTGGCGCTTAGATTATTGACCAGCAGACGCAAGCGCTCCAGACCAAAGTAAGCCAGCACCTGCTGTGGATTACGGTTGAGTTCAAAGAATACAAAAACCGGTAATTGCGGGTTATCCAGCAAAGTGTCAAAATAAACATCCACAATACCATGCAAGCGTGCCTCCAATGTTTTCTCTTCTCCGGCCGTATCGATAATGCGGCCAAACAGCTCATCTACCGAACGGGTAAAAATGCTGTTAAACAAAGCCTGCTTACTACGAAAATAGTGATGCAACAAACCCTTGTTAACCCCGGCCCTGTCGGCCAGCTCCTGCATGCGCAGTCCGTCATAACCTTTTTCGATGAACAGCCGGTAAGCCGCATCCATGATCTTCTGCCTGGTGATTTCAGATTTTTTACCCATTTGGACAAAAATGCAAGCTTCATCTTAATAAACCAAGAATATTAGATATTTTTTTATCCAAACAGGTAATTTTTTTAGTTAAAGTAATTTCGATCACAAAAAATGAGAATATACCGCCTTACTTTTGTATTGAAAGAAAGAGATATGGAAGCGATTAAAAATTTTTTAGCGAAAATACCATACGATAAAGTACAAAGTCAGCGTTTGGTAACCAATGGCGAGCAGCAGGTAAACATTCTGTCGCTGCAAAAAGGCGAAGAAATACCCAGCCATACATCGGTGAAAGATGCTGTGGTAATTGTGTTGGAAGGTAAAATGATTTTTGCTTCCGGTGGCACCGACTACGAGCTGCAAGCCATGGATATGATTGCCTTTGGCCCGGCTGATGAACACCGGGTAAAGGCGCTTGAGGATGTTAAGTTTTTATTGGTACAATAAAGTAAATTGGTTAGGTTAGGTTGTATAGAAAGGGTTGACCCGCAGGGGTCGCCCTTTTTATTTTGTGGTGTTTCAGGCTCGCAACTATAAGCTGCCTGCTTGCTGACGACAGGCTGGAAATGGGCAGAATCTCCCCTTTTTGAGATAGAGGGAGCGCGAAGGTATGAGGTCGGACGACAGATGTCAGATAAACCTCAAACCTTCAATCATCAATCTGCTACCTGCCATCATAACCACAAAGACCGCCAGTAAGGCCGTGCCTTCGGAAGGCAAGCGCAAGGGACGCTAAGCGGGATATGTATATGCGTAAACGTGTAGAAGCGTAGAAGTGAATTTGGTTTTACCTTAGAATACGGGCAGGCTCGAAGCTTGAAGCTAACAGCGGGCGGGCCTCCCCTTCAGGGGTTTGAGGGGGCGCGGGGGTGACGGAGGACGGAAGTCGGAGGACGGAAGACCGACAAAATCATCAATCTGCAGTCTGCAGTCTGCCATCTTAACCGCAGAGGGCGCAGAGAAGGCGCTAAGGAGGGAATGCGTATATGCGGGAAGCGGGGAAGCGAAAAAACGTAAATGCGGTTTTAGCCCGCCTGCTGTCGGGCAGGCTGGAAGTTCGAAGCCAATAGCATCGATCCCCTACCGCACCTACCACATAAATAAATGCAGGTGATCCCCGGATTTATTCCTGTTTGCTCCAGGCAAGCCGCCCGCCTGCGGCAAGGCAGGCCTGTCTGCTACAAGGCAGGCCTGTCTGCTACAAGGCAGGCCTGTCTGCTACAAGGCAGGCCTGTCTGCTACAAGACAGGCACGGAGGCCGGGGCTTTCGGCTTACAGTTGGCTTCGAGAACCTCAGCCAACTGGCTTCGAGAACCTGCCTTCGAGTGCCTCAGCCAGCACAGCCAACTGGCTTCGAGAACCTGCCTTCGAGTGCCTCAGCCAGCACAGCCAACTGGCTTCGAGAACCTGCCTTCGAGAACCTCAGGCAGCACAGCCAACTGGCTTCGAGAACCTGCCTTCGAGTGCCTCAGCCAGCACAGCCAACTGGCTTCGAGAACCTGCCTTCGAGAACCTCAGGCAGGACAGGCAGTTCAGGCAGAACAGGCAGGACAGTCAATTCAGGTAGAACAGGCGGTTCTGCTAGCTGCTTAGAAAGCTTTATCCAATACCATACCTATATCGTCTGTAATCTTTAACGGTGTAACCACAGCCTCCCATAACATTACCTTGTATATATATGGTTATGCGGCAATTTTTTACCTTTGCCGGAATGAATACCACACACATCGAACTTTTCGGTCTCACCGTAACCGAGCCTTTTACCTGGATCACCAACTGGCTGGTAGCGGCTTTTTGTTTTTATTTCGGCCATCTTCTTTATCATGACAAGCAAGCTGACCGCCAGGCGCGATACTGGGCCTTGTTTTTCCTGATTATCGCTATTGCCTCCATTACCGGTGGCACGGCACATGGCTTCATCCTTTATGTAGGGCAAAATTTTCATTACGCTGCCTGGGCTATAACCGGAGTAGCGGTATTTGCCGCCCAATTGGCTGCGCTCGAAATCATCCGCCACAGTTCTTATTATAAGCCTCTCCTTTGGCTCATTATTGTTGAGCTGGTGGTTAATATAAGTGCGGTATTCATATTCAAGCACCTCGATGTGCTGCGCATCAACTCGGCAGTAGGTTTGCTTGGTCTGGTGCTGCCCTTACAACTTTACGCCTGGCGCCAAAAGGGTCAAATCCGTAATGGAATTATTGCTTTGGGGATTGTCAGCAACCTCATACCGGCCTTGATACATAGCATGCGACTTTCCTACAACCGCTGGTTCAATTTCAACGATCTGAGCCATGTAGTGATGATCGGCTGTTTTTATATTATTTTCATGGGCGCCCGAAACGCCTGGCAAGGACGTAAACAACTCAGCCCTGATCGGCAGCAGGCATAACCAGCCACAGGATAAGATAAACCAGTATGCCCGGAAAGGCAGCCGACAGAATGCTCAACAGCACGTAGCCAACCCTCACCAGAGCCGGATCCCAACCGTAATATCGGGCGATGCCGCCACACACCCCAGCTATTATTTTATCTCTACTGCGTACCAATGTTTTTCCGGACATGGATTAACTCTTGTTCTTGTTAAATAATTCGTTGTCCCGCTGAAGAAATTTGTCCACCTCCTGACGAATAAGCGGCTCTTTGGCCTGCCATTTCACAAAAGGCATTCTAATCAGGCCGATTATCCGGGCTTCCACCGACTGCACCTTTTCTTTCTTACGATAAACAAGCTGGTCCAGGGCAACCAGAAAAACCAGACACCCTACGATACAAACAGCATCCAAAACAGGTGTGCCTGACAAATCATATTCTTTCGGATCGGTGTAATAAAACAACCGGTAAAGGGTATTGCCCAGATAACTGCCTAACGGAAAGCCCAGCAGATAGGCCGGATAATAATTAGTGGGAAACAGCAAAAAAACACCAAAGATAGCCAGCGTTGCCGATAAGAGCTCTCCCACAGCAAAAGCATAAGAACTCAGCGATTCCCAAACACTACCCACGCCCGTCTGCACAAAACGATCGTTTAGCTGATTAAGAAATTCGATAGATGAGGCGGTTTGGCCATTGGGCAGGAGCAGGTATACAAATTTGGTAAGCGGTACCAGCACAACCAGCACAAACATAGCCAGCCGCAGGCGCGGACTACGCCAAAAAGTATAAAAAGCGCTGTACACCCTGAGCCATAAATCATACAGCTTGTATCGCCTGTACACATCGCGTAACCCATGCAAGGATGCATGTTGCTTGTTACCGGTAGTAAAATCGCGAGGCAGCCTCGCCAGGGTTATCTTCATCGCCAAACCAATAAAAATATCAGTGCCCTATCCTCAAGCGGTATTACGCAGGTCTTCGGTTACAAACAATTCGCTGTTGTACTTCAAGGCTTCTTTCACTTCTTTCTTGATAAGCGGCTCCTTGGCCTGCCACTCCATACCCGGCATATTGATAAGCCCGATAATACGCGCCTCGGCTGCCCGCTTGCGGTGATTTTCTTTGAACAACACATTATCGGAAATGATAAACAGGATAATGCCTACCACAATTACCGAGAAAGTAAGGGTGGTAGTGGCTCCGTTGTGAAAGCTT
>WFNR01000050.1 GCA_015488485.1 Cyclobacteriaceae bacterium
CCGCATTCCCGCTTTGCGTTCTTGGCGTCTTCTTCGTGCTCTCTGCGTTTAAGAATTCAGATGGCAATTTTACGATTGTAAATATTAGATTTTCACCGACATTCGTCATCATACCTCTGTCGCCCCTGCGCCCCCTCGTTCCCCTAAAGGGGAGGCCCGCGCTATCATCCTATCTGCGGTAAGGCAGGCTACAAGCTAAATCCGCTTTTCCGCTTTTCCGGTTCTCCGCATCCCCGCGTCCCCGCATTCCCGCTTTGCGTTCTTGGCGCCTTCTTCGTGCTCTCTGCGTTTAAGAATTCAGATGGCAAATTTACGATTGTGAATATTAGATTTTCTCCGACATCCGTCATCAGACCTCAGACCTCTGTCGCCCCCTCGCCCCCTCGTTCCCCTAAAGGGGAGGCCCGCGCTATCATCCTATCTGCGGTAAGGCAGGCTACAAGCTAAATCCGCTTCTCCGAATCCCCGCGTCCCCGCATTCCCTCATCTCTGCTTACACCTTTTGTGTCCCTCTATGCCATAGCTTTTACACTCCCCTGCTAATATTCATCATTGAGGGCGAATACCGGCTTGCGCTTCATCCACTGGCCACGGGTGAAATCGGGGAAAGCCACCGGTTCACTGCCTCCGGCAATTGACTGCTCCGATAGGGGCGTGATGGCGCTCCAGGCAGCCGCATCGTAGGCATCGAGTGGGGTAGGTGCCTGCCGCTTGATCGATTCTACAAAGGCATTCATGACAAAGAAATCCATGCCACCATGGCCGGCCCCTGCGGCCTGTGTCTCGTACTTTTTCCACAGCGGATGATCGTATTCTTCCATGTAGGCCTTGTCGGGCTCCCAGCGGTGCGGTTGGCTGCGTCCTTCTATATAAATCGAATCGTTCAGGTCCATCCAGATGCCCTTGGTGCCCTGCACCCGGAAACCCAGCGAATAGGGCCTTGGCAAATTGGTGTCGTGCTGTACGGTGATGGTCTCACCATTAACTGTGCGGATTACCGTGGTGATCACATCCCCCAGCTTGAACTTAATATCGGCATTGGGATGGTCTTCGCCTCCCTTTTCTACAATATATTCATGCAGCCCGCGTGCTTTGCTGGCGGTTGAGGTCAGGTAGTCGAAACGGTTGCCGCGGTTGATATTGATGAACTGCGCAGCCGGGCCGGCACCATGAGTAGGGTAGATGTCGCCATTGCGGTAGATAGAATGATATGTGCGCCAACGTGCTTCGGAGTAGCCCTTGTCGCCAAATTCCACCCCACCGCCATAGGGCTGCTTGCCGTTGTTGAACTTCACCTCACGCAGGTCGTGCTGGTAGCCGCACTCCAGGTGAACGAGCTCGCCAAACAAGCCGTTGCGCACCATTTGCAGCACGGCCATCACATCCCTGCGATAGCACACATTCTCCAGAATCATCACCGGCATGCCGGTGGCTTCGTGGGTGTTTACCAGATCCCAGCACTCCTCCAGCGTGTTGGCAGCCGATACCTCCACCCCGGCATACTTACCCGCTTTCATGGTGTCCACCGCCATGCGGGTATGCCACAGCCAGGGCGTGGAGATCACCACCCCATCGATATTGTCTTCTTCCAGCATTTTCTTATAGGCCGTCTCGCTGCCGGTAAACTCTTTGACCGCCTTCTTGCCGGCATCTTTAATCATATTGCGGGCTTTGGCCAATGCTTCGGGGTCTATATCACAAATAGCCACCACTTTGGTGTCGGAGCGCTGCAGCAGCAAGTGCAGATGGTTGCGCCCACGCAGGCCAACGCCTATCAGGGCCATGCGCACCTTGCGGTCGTCCTTGCCGGTAACCAGGTTGGGGAAGCCCATGAGCGATAGCCCTACGCCTGCGGCTGTGGTGGTTTTGATAAATTTTCTGCGATTAACTTCGGTCTTCATTATGGTTGTAATTATTGGGTGATAAAAAATAATGTTTGGTAATTTCTTCAATACCAGACAATTCTGCAAGCCCTTTTTGATAGAGCGTCAATTGGTTGGCTGCCCGGTCGTAATTATGGGTTGGCCAGTCGGTGTGGTAATATACATCACCATTCAGATAATCGGTAAGCATGCGCAGGCCCATCAAAAAAGGCATGTAGCACACCGCCTGTGCCAGTAAGTCCACCTCTTGCCGGTCAATACCGGACCAGGCTTGCCCGAACCCTGACGTATAACGGGCTATGCGCTGCAGGTCGAAGCCCACACGCTGTAGTTGCCGGTCGTCTTCGGCACAGCGGCTGCCGATGGTGCGCAGGGCATCACCATAGTCAAAGGCCAGGTAGCCGGGCATCAAGGTATCATAGTCCACCAGGCAGTTATTCTGCTTGTCAGGGGTAAAGCGTATGTTGCTGAGCTTGGTGTCGTTGTGCATGGCCCGCAGGGGTGTAGTGCTCACAATTCTGTGGTAGATATCTTTCGCCCGGCCGATATGTTGTTCAACCAGCTTGATCAGCGGTTGGCTCTGGCGGATACGTGCTTGGTTGCCGGTGGCCAGACTTTGCCTGAACTGCTCATAGCGCCAGTTGATATTGTGAAAGTCAGTCGCTGCGCGGCCCTCATCAACCAGGCTCTTGACGGTAGTCTTTAATGCTGCCGGTGCAAGTGTAGCCAGGCCTTGCAGAAACTGTCCGGTAACACGGCCGGCTTCGCTGATTACATCCGGGTTGTCGCTATGCTGATAAGTAGCGCCATCCACATACCGGTACAACCGCCAGTAGGTACTGTCCATTTGCAGCCAGAAGTTCCCGGCATGGGTAGGGTAGAGGCGCAACATGGCAGGTGGGTTGGCCAGGGTAGCGAAATGGCGGCTTACCACGGTGATATTGTGCATCACGGCCGGCACATCAAACACCCGATGGTTGATCTGTTGCAAAAAATATTGGACCTGGCCGTTGACCAGCACGCGGTAGCTTTTATTTAGCAGGCCGCTGGTAACTTCCTCAAACCGGTAATGAACTGGAGCAATGGCAAACTTTGCCAGCACCCCATTGAGCATGGCCGGCTTAAGGTTGCTGCTCATTAAAGTCAGGATATAACAGGTATTTCTTGCGCTTTGCCATGTAAGCCTGCAACTCGGTCTGCCAACCGGCCGCTATTTCTTCGGCCGATAGCCCTTGCTGAAGTCGGTGGCGCAGCCGATCGCTGCCGGCCAGCTTATCGAAAAAGCTATTGCTGGTAAAAAAGGCCGAATCCAGCGCCAGCCGCTGGTACCAATCGACCAGGTAGGTGAGGGTAAATGGAGTGGGTGGCCCTTGCCGCAGGTCCTGTCCGTAGCAGGTTACATCCTGATGCTTGGGGTATTTGCTCATGCCGGGGATGCTGCGTGGGGTGAAACTAAAATCACCCATGGTGGAGTCGGGGTAGCCGATAACCTGAAAGGGATAAGTGGTACCGCGCCCGATGCTCACTACCGTAGGCTCAAAAAAGCAGAGCGATGGATATAGTTCTACCGCCCGGGCGTTGGGCAGGTTGGGTGATGGCTTCACG
This sequence comes from Cyclobacteriaceae bacterium, assembly GCA_015488485.1. Lineage (GTDB taxonomy): Bacteria > Bacteroidota > Bacteroidia > Cytophagales > Cyclobacteriaceae > S012-113. Next base: position 3,489 of record WFNR01000050.1, read on the forward strand.
GGCAACACATAACTGCTGTCGTGGGTATAGTTGGCTATTTTTATCACATGCAGGTCGCAAGCGGGGCTGTTGAGCCAGCCTTCACCATTGATCATAGTAGCCAGTTCACCGATGGTCAGGCCATACACTACCGGTACCGGGTGCATGCCCACAAAAGAGGCGTAAGCGGTATCCAGTACCGGCCCGGCCACATAATGACCGTTGGGGTTGGGGCGATCGAGCACCAGCAGCGGTTTGCCGTTGCGGGCGCAGGCCTCCATGACCAGGTGCAGTGTGCTGATATAGGTATAAAAGCGCACTCCTACATCCTGAATGTCAAATACCACAATATCTACATTTTCCAGATCTGTGGCTGTCGGTTGACGATGCCGGCCGTAGAGTGAGATGATAGGTATGCCGGTTTGCGGGTCGGTGCTGTCGGCTATCTTTTCACCGGCATCGGCATTGCCGCGTATGCCATGCTCGGGGGCAAACAGGGCTACTACTTTTACCCCTCGGGCCAGCAGGGTGTCCACCAAATGGGTGGTGCCAATCATCGAGGTTTGGTTAACTATCAGCGCCACCCGTTTGCCGGCCAGCAGCGGCAGGTATTCGGTCATTTGCCAGGCGCCCGGACGAATTGCCGGCAGTTGCCGGTTCGAATGCTGGCAGGCGGCCATTAGCGCTAGCAGGCATATAGAGTAAATAAAACGTATCATGATGATAAAGATAGCAGCAAAAATATTGATGCTGATGTCCGTTTATAAAAAATTGATCTGTAATTGTTGTCACAGTGCAAATGCCGGCCGGCTTGCACCTTTGTAAGTAAGATGGCGGCCTGTAGGTTGTAACCGGCAACCCATGTGTGCCGGCCATCGTATTAGGGTACCTGTAAAACAGGTTGTAAACTAAATATTAGGTAATAACCGGACAAGTAAAGTTATGGTAACCGCAACGGAATTTGAAGTACGCGATTTTAATAAAGATGTAATTGAGGCCAGTCAGGAGGTACCTGTTCTGGTTGATTTCTGGGCCGAATGGTGCGGTCCGTGTAAGTTTATCGGGCCCATTGTTGAAAAACTGGCCCTGGAAGCCAACGGCAAATGGAAGCTGGTAAAGGTAAACACCGAAGAAAATCCGGCCCTGGCTGCCGAGTGGGGGATAAGAGGTATTCCCAACCTGAAGCTGTTTTTTAAAGGAGAGGTAATTGACGAAGTGGCTGGCGCCATGCCTGAGCATGATATGCGAAAATGGCTGGAGCAAAAGCTGCCGTCAAAAGCCAAAACCCTGACTATGGAGGCTGCCAAATTGCTGGAGCAGGGACACATAGAAGAAGGTATCAGTAAACTGGAGGAGGCCTTGCAGGAAGATGAGAGCCTGGCTCAGGCCCGTATATTGTTGGCAGGGCAGAAAATATGGAGTGCCCCGCAGGAGGTAAAGGAACTTTTGCAGGGCTATGCCTACCTGGAGCAGGCTGTCGAAATTATGCTGTTGGCCGATACCCTGGCGCGTAAATACGAGGATTTCCCGGAAGGCAAATCCCGCGACCTGGTTTGGCAAGGTGTAGAGGCGTTGCGCAAACGCGATTTTGCCGGGGCCCTGGAGGCGCTTATCAAGGCTATTATGATTGATAAGCCTTATATGGATGAGCTGGCCCGCAGATTGGTCATAGCCATCTTTCACTATCTGGGCGAAGGCCATGAAATAACCCGTGCTTACAGGCGTAAATTCGATATGGCTCTTTATTAGCAAGCAATGAAACATTGGTCGTTTAAACACGTTATGACATTTGTTGGCGGTGCCGTTTTGGGAGGAGCGGCCGGCTATGCTTACTGGTATTTTGTAGGCTGCCATTCGGGTACCTGCCTGATAACCTCCCGGCCTGTCAATAGTAGCCTGTATGGTATGTTGATGGGTGTTTTACTGGCCGCCAACCTTTGGGATTATTTGAAAAATAAAGTTGAACATAAAAGTTAACAGAAAAATGAAGTACTATTATAATAAGATCGTAGAAGGAGATTTTGAGCAGGTAATTGAGAAAGTTACGGAGGCGCTCAAAACAGAAGGCTTTGGTGTACTTACCGAAATTGATTTTTCGGGTACCATCAAGAAAAAACTCGACAAGGATATGCCTGCCTATCGTATTTTGGGCGCTTGCAACCCCAATTTTGCCTACAAAGCCTACCAGGCCGAGGATAAAATTGGCACCATGCTACCTTGCAATGTGATTGTGCAGGATGCCGGTGACGGTAAGGTAGAGGTGTCGGCTGTTAATCCCATTGCCTCGATGATGGGCATTGAAAACGATACGCTGGCGGATGTAGCCGGTGAAGTGAAGAACAAGCTGGAGCGGGTAATTGACTCTTTGTAGAGAAGAATATCAGTTTAGGTTAAAAAAAACCGGTTCCTGCATTGCAGGGCCGGTTTTTTTCTTCTTCAGACTACAGTTCTTTCTTTAGCTTAAACCCAAAATTGTCAATAGAATTGACAATTTTGCCCAGACGCTGGCGGTCTGGATGCCATGCTACCCTTCGGGCATGACGAAGCGAAGCTTGTCATGCTCTGGCAGTATCGCCATGAGCTGACGAAGTTATTGTTTACCAATAACTTGTCAGGTCAGACGACTCCTACAGTCGTGTCTGATGTATCATAGTGACATTTATCGTCACTACTCGTAGGAGGTTAACCGTGACAATTGAAA
>WFNR01000051.1 GCA_015488485.1 Cyclobacteriaceae bacterium
CCTGCTCGTTGATATGGGTTTTGATGGCACGCGCCAAGTCGTTAAGGTGCATATTGCAGGGATTGCCGTCAAAGCCTGTGCTGGCAATACCTATCTGCGGTTTGCGCAGATCTTCACGTGACAACCCGATGGCATGCAACATGGCCTGGGCAGCCGGTTGGGTAGGGTCCTGGGTGACGGTTTTGCTGTATTTATTCAGTTCTTTCATTTCGGATGAGATAAAAAAAGATTGGCTTTGGCAATTTGCGATAATCAGACAATGGAATGATGGCCGTGCTCTTCTCCACGCCTGATACGATGCTGATAAACACTGGCCAGCTCAGCCCCCATACTCGCCTGCCAGGGCTTACGCATTTTTATTCCTTCAATAGATTGAATACCCACGATTTCCGAGGCCGTGCCGGTAAGAAAGGCAGAGTCGGCCTCATGAATCATTTCTACCGGTATGGTTTCTTCCCTGATTTCAAAGCCGAACTCGCGGGCGTATTCAAACATAGTAGCCCGCGTAATGCCCGGTAAGATATGCCCCTCGGGCGGTGTATAGAGCACCCCATCTTTTTCCAGAAAAAAATTGGCTCCGGGCGCCTGAGCAATATTGCCTTCCACATCCAGCATCAAGGCTTCATCACCGCCTTTTTTACGTACCTCATAAGAAGCCAGTATAGCATGGGTATAATTGCCGGTAAGCTTGGCGGTAGCCGGCAACGACTTGCGATCGGGGCGCGGGTACGAAGAGATAAGCATATTAAGCTGGCCTTTGCCCAGCAAAGCACCCCACTCCCAGGCGGCAATCAGCAAGCGCGGCTTGCCCTTAAGGGTAAGCTCCATGTTGGGCCCCATAAACACCAACGGCCTCACATAGGCATTGCGCAGGTTGTTTTTCTTGAGCAACTGATGGGTGATTTCCACCAGCTCGCTGGCCGAGTAGGGTATTTTCAAATGGAGCGTTTTGGCCGAATTGATCAGGCGCTTGTAGTGCTCGGTAGCTTTAAACAGGCTCATGCCTACCGTGCTGTGATAGGCTCTGATCCCTTCGAAGGCACCTATGCCATAATGAAAGGTCTGATTAAATACATCTATATTGGTCTCGCTGGCCTTGGCCCAGTGACCGTCAATAAAAAATATGGTGTCTTTATGATAATACACGGTACAACAATTTAGCTTAAACCAACTCCTTTGTCTTAATCAATTCCACAATCTTATCACCCACCTCACGGGTGCCATAGCCGCCTGTTTTGTTCAGGTCTTCGGTGCTATATCCCTGATTGATGGCTACCGTTACAGCAGCGCGCACGGCTGCAGCTTCCTGGTGTAAGTCAAAGGCATATTCCAGCAGCATAGCAGCCGACAGGATAGCCCCTACCGGATTAGCGCGGTTCTGACCGGCCACCTGCGGATAAGAGCCGTGAATGGGCTCGAACAGCCCCACCCCGCTGCCTACCGAAGCCGAAGGCAGCAGCCCCAGCGACCCGGAGATTACCGAAGCCTCATCAGTGAGGATATCCCCGAACATGTTCTCAGTCAACACCACATCAAAGCCGGCCGGGTTCTGGATTATCTGCATGGCTGCGTTATCTACGAACATGAAGTCAAGCGTAACATCGGGATAGTCGGCTGCCAGGGCAGTTACCTTTTCACGCCATAGGCGGGAGGTGGCCAGCACATTGGCTTTATCTACCAGCGTGAGGCGCCCGGAGCGCTTTTGGGCCGCTGCAAAAGCCAGACGGGCGATGCGTTCTATTTCATACCCGGCATATACACAGCTATCAAAGGCCGATTGGCCGTCTTCACTACGGCCGCGCGGCTCGCCAAAATAGATGCCCCCGGTAAGCTCACGAAATACCACGAAATCCACTCCCCGGATGATCTCGTCTTTCAGGGGAGAGATGGATGCCAAAGCCTCATAGGTGGTTACCGGCCGGATGTTGGCAAACAAGCCGAGGTTCTTGCGCATGCGCAGCAAGCCCTGCTCGGGGCGCACCTTGGCGGAGGGATCGTTATCGTATTTAGGGTCGCCAATGGCGCCAAACAGAATGGCATCGGCCTGGCGGCATAGCGTTTCGGTGGCTTCCGGAAAAGGATTGCCGGTAGCATCGATAGCGGCCGCTCCTATCAGCCCTTCCTCAAAGGCAAAATCATGGCCGTATAGATCAGCTACCGCCTGCAAAACCTTAATGGCCTGAGCGGTAACCTCGGGACCAATGCCATCGCCCGGTAAAACAGCTATTTTCTTCATGGGGTTACTTCTTGTTTTATGCCGCCATACAGGGCGCGCTCACGCTCGTATGCTTCTATGGCAGCTTTCTTGCTTAATAAAAAATCTATATCATCCAGCCCGTTGAGCAAACAATGTTTCTTGTACGGGTTTATGTCGAATGTCTCTGACTTGCCTGTACCTGGCACGGCAATGGTCTGCTTTTCCAGGTCTACCTCCAGCAACTGCTCGGGGTCCGCTGCAATGGCGTCAAACAGCTCCTGCAAAAAGGCTTCGCTCACCTGTACCGGCAGCAGCCCGTTGTTGAGGGCGTTGTTCTTGAAGATATCGGCAAAAAAACTCGACACCACCACCCGGAAGCCGTAGTCATAGATGGCCCAGGCAGCATGCTCCCGGCTGGAGCCGCAACCGAAATTCTTGCCGGCTACCAGAATAGCGGCATCATGTACTTTATTCAAGATAAAATCAGGCTGCGGGTTACCCTGTTCATCGTAGCGCCAGTCGCGAAACAGGTTATCGCCAAAGCCCGCACGGGTGGTGGCTTTCAGAAAGCGAGCCGGAATGATCTGGTCGGTGTCGATGTTTTCGAGCGGCAGGGGCGCTGCCTTGCTTATTATTTTCCTGAATGCTTCCATCAGTCTATAAAGTCTCTTATGTCGGTAATCTTGCCGGTAATGGCGGCTACGGCAGCGGTGGCCGGTGAGGCCAGCAGGGTGCGAGCACCCGGCCCCTGCCGCCCTTCGAAATTGCGATTGGAGGTAGATACACAGTATTTGCCGGCCGGTATCTTATCCTCGTTCATCGCCAGGCAGGCCGAGCAACCCGGCTCACGCAGCTCAAAGCCCGCTTCGGCCAGTATCTTATCGATGCCTTCCTGACGCGCCTGTTCTTCTACCTGCTTGGAACCCGGCACTATCCAGGCGGTAACATGGGGTGCCTTCTGACGGCCCTTGACAATAGCCGCCACCTGTCGCAGGTCTTCGATGCGTGAGTTGGTGCAACTACCGATAAACACATAATCCACCGGCTTGCCCAACAGGGCTTCACCCGGCTTGAACTGCATATAGTCCAGGGCCTTGGCAAAACTCTGGTCGCCATTAGCAGCCGGCAGCGGCTTATCTACCGCCACCCCCATAGCCGGATTGGTGCCGTAGGTAATCATCGGCTCAATCTCGGCAGCATCAAAATACACCTCTTTATCAAACTGTGCATCTGCATCGCTGTAGAGAGTCTGCCAGTAGTCCAGCTTTTGTTGCCAGGCAGCCCCGCTGGGAGCAAAAGGGCGGCCTTGCAGATAGTCGAAAGTGGTCTGGTCGGGGGCTATCATGCCACCGCGGGCACCCATTTCGATACTCATATTGCAGACCGTCATACGCCCTTCCATACTCAGGCTGCGGATGGCCGAACCGGCAAACTCCACAAAGTAACCCGTACCACCCGAAGTAGATAAGCGGGCAATGATATGCAGGATGATATCCTTGGCGCCTACGCCCGGTTGCAGCTCACCATCCACCGTGATGCGCATGGTTTTAGGCTTGCTTTGCAAAATACACTGGGTAGAAAAAACCTGCTCTACCTCGCTGGTGCCGATACCGAAGGCAATACAACCGAAAGCACCGTGGGTAGAGGTGTGGCTATCGCCACAAACGATGGTCATGCCCGGCTGGGTAATACCCAACTCCGGGCCGATTACGTGCACAATGCCCTGATAAGGGTGTCCCAGGCCGTAGAGCTCCACCCCATGACGCTCACAGTTGCTCACCAGCGCTTCTACCTGCGAGCGGCTCAGCGGGTCCTTGATTGGCAGGTGCTGGTTTTTTGTTGGCACGTTGTGGTCGGCAGTGGCCACCGTTTTGTCGGGCCTGAACAGGGGCACTCCCCGTTTTTCTATGCCGGCAAATGCCTGCGGGCTGGTTACTTCGTGAATCAGATGGCGGTCGATATAGAGAATGGAAGGGCCGCCCGCCACTTCCTCTACCACATGGGCCTGCCATATTTTCTCAAACAAGGTCTTGCCGGCCATGGTTAGTCGAGGTTGATGGTGGCATAATCGGCCACCAGTTTTTTCAGGTCTTCATCCTCTACCAGACCGGTGCGGTCGGCCACCACCAGAAATTCCTGGTACACCTTGTCCAGATCTTCCTTGCTAAGCACTACGCCCAGCTTTTCGAGGCGGAAGCGCAGGGCGGCATGACCGCTGCGGGCGGTCAGCACTATTTCGCTGCCATCGGCACCCACCTCTGCCGGGTCGATAATCTCATAGTTCAGGCGGTGCTTGATCACGCCATCCTGGTGGATGCCCGAAGAGTGCGCAAAAGCATTGCGGCCGACAATGGCCTTGTTGGGCTGCACCGGCATATTCATGCGCTCCGATACCATCTTGCTGATGGTGGTAAACATTTTGGTGTTGATATCGGTATAGAAAGGCAGGTCGCTGCGCTTCTTGATGATCATCACCACCTCTTCCATCGAGGTGTTGCCGGCCCGCTCACCGATACCGTTGATGGTGCATTCCACCTGGGTAACACCATTCTGTACTCCCGCTATCGAGTTGGCCGTAGCCAGGCCCAGGTCGTTGTGGCAATGGGCTGAGATATCCACCTTGTCAATACCTTTTACATTTTCTTTCAGATAGCGAATCTTGGCGCCATATTCTTCCGGCAGGCAATAGCCGGTGGTATCGGGTATATTCACCACCGTGGCCCCGGCTTTTATCACAGCTTCAATTACCCTGGCCAGGTACTCGTTTTCGGTACGGCCGGCATCTTCGGCATAAAACTCTACATCTTCCACAAATTTTTTGGCATATTTTACGGCCTCTACCCCGCGCTCTATTACCTCTTCTTTGGTCATGCGCAGCTTGGTAAATACGTGCAGGTCGGAAGTGCCTATACCGGTATGAATACGCGGCCGTTTGGCCGGTTTCAGGGCCTCGGCCGCCACCTCTATATCTTTTTTTACCGCCCGTGTCAGGCCACATACCGCTGCATTTTGCATGTTTTCGGCAATGGTCTTAACGGCTTCAAAATCAGCCGGACTGGAAACAGGGAAGCCGGCCTCAATAATGTCCACCCCCAACTGGTCCAGTGCCTTAGCGATAATCAGTTTTTCGCGGCCGTGTAACTGGCAGCCCGGCACCTGCTCGCCATCACGTAGGGTGGTGTCAAAAATTTTAATCTTCTTTTCTTCCATGACTCAATAAGGTTGAATGGCAGTCATTAACCTGCCAAAAGTAGAACAGCGCACCAGGCAAGGAAATGCCTAATAAAAAAATATTTACGTTTTCTGAATTGCTATAATTAGGAATTAATTATGATACATATTAATTTTACCCATGTTTTACAGCAAATAATTACGATGCCTAAACCACGCTCAGACAAGCTGTTTCAGCTAATAAAATCGATGAAACCCAGCGAAAAACGCTATTTCAAGCTCTGGGCACAAGGTGAAAAGAGCAAAGGGCATCCCAAATATGTACAATTATTTGATGAGATAGACAGGCAGGAGACCTACGATGAAAAGGCCCTGGAAGCGCAGGCCGACTACCTGACCAAAGGACAATTATCTAACCTCAAGGCCAGTTTGTACAAGAAAATTCTGGCAGCGCTCAAGTGGTACAATGTAGCCGGCAACCCCGATATGCAAATCCGGGAACTGGTGGACCACGCCCAACTGCTGTTTGACCGCAGCCTGTACCGCCAGTGTGACGAACTGCTCAACAAAGCCCTGGGTATGGCACAGAAAACCGGCAACCTGGAGTTGCAATTGGTTATACTGAAATGGAAGAAAAAAGTCATCAACCAGACTACCGGGCGCAACAATATGCAGCATACCGATGCCATTATCCGCCAGGTGCAGGAGGTAACGCAGCGTATTACCAATATCAACCGCTTTACCAATCTGCAATTGCAGTTGAATGCCCTCTACCTGAAGACCGGCTACATCCGCAATGAGGCCGACTACAACTATGTGACCCATATTTTTTACAGCAACCTGCCGGAGGTAAAGGAGGAAGACCTCAGCCTCTCGGAAAAATCGAGCCTTTACGCCTTATATATCGATTTTTACTTTTTCATTCAGGATTTTGCCTCCGGCTATCGCTATGCCAAAAAATGGGTAAATCTTTTTACTGACAAGGCGCTGGTGTACAGCAACCTGGAGACCTACATCCGAGCTCTCAACAGCCTGATGATCGCCCAGGCCAGGCTCAATGCCTATCATGAATTTGTGGCTACCAAACGCATTTTGCGCAGTCTGCGCCACCTGCCGGCCATTCAAATAAATGAGAATATCAACCTCAAATTATTTAAGTATACGTATGTACATGAGTTCAACGGTCTTTTTATGAAAGGTGATTTCAGCCACGGGGTGCGACTGATGGAAAAGATCAAACCGCGCATGAACGAGTTCATCGCCCGCCTTGACGACCACTCACGCCTGATTATGTACTACAAAATCGCCTGCCTTTATGTGGGTGACAGCAATTTTGCCGAAGCCTTAAGCTGGCTCAATCGCATCATCAATACCGAGCAATCGGCTATGCGCGAAGATATCCACGGTTTCTCGCGTATGCTGCGCCTGATCTGCCATTACGAACTGGGGCATACCGATATCCTCGACTACCATGTGCGCGCCACCTACCGTTTTCTGCTTAAACGCCAGACTCTGCACCGCTACCACCGTTATATCCTTAATTTTCTGAAAAACCTGCCGCCACGCGGACAGGATGTTGCCATTATCAGGCAGTTTGAGAAATTGCGCCAGCAACTGATCCCGCTGGAGAGCAACCCCTACGAAAAGCGAGCCTTTATTTATTTCGATATCATCTCCTGGCTGGAGGCCAAAATACAGGGGCGGCCGGTGCAAGAGGTAATCCGCGACAAAGCCATGCAGCGTATCAGGCAAACCGGCAGCACTGCCGTTCAGGCTGGCCATATAGCTATTTGATATCGAAGTGCTGATAGTCTGTCGGGGGTGCTTCCACCACCTGTACCTCGTACACCCTGGCCTGTGGTGGCCCTCCGGCCCGTATCCAGGCCAGCAATTTTTGCAATGCTTCCTCCTCACCCTCGGCTTCGATATATACACTGCCATCGGGTTCATTGCGCACGAAGCCGGTCAGCCCCAGCGATTGTGCTTCGCGCTGCGTGGAGGCCCTGAAAAACACCCCCTGCACCCGGCCGGTTACGCGAATAATTTTCCGTATCATACTACTCACCGTATGGTATCCAGATATTCTTAACCTGGGTGGCCTGGCGCAGAAACTCCTCCGGCCATACATGGTCGGCATTGAACCAATTGCGGCTTTTGCCGTGATTCACCCAGGTGCGTTTCATATTAGCCGCTGACGCCTCCTGCACCATGGCGCTGCCCTGGCGACTGCCGAAATACCACATGCCATCCACATCATCGTGCAAGGCCAGTACTTCGGCCAGCTCATCCTTTCTACCGGTCACGATATTGATCACCCCGCCCGGCACATCGGAGGTCTCCAGCACCTGATAAAATTCGGTAGCCGCCAGCGGGGCTACGGTGGAGGGCACTACCACCACGCGGTTGCCCATGGTTACAGCCGGTATCACGGTGGCCAGCAGGCTCAACAGCGGATTCTCCTCGGGGCACACAATGCCCATCACGCCCAGCGGCTCTTTCATGGCCAGGGTCACATTGCGGAAGGGCGTAGCGTGCACATCACTGTCGTACTTATCGGCCCAGGCGGCATAGGTAAACAACAACTCGATGGACGCCTGCACCTCACGGTTGGCGGTGCGGCCGTGCACGGCCGTCATGCGCGCCAGCAAGGCGGCAAACTCACGCGCCCGCAGCTCGAGGTTCTCGGCCAGGTAGTAAAGCACCTGCGCCCGGTTGTGAGCTGTAGCGCTGGCCCAGCCGGCTGCTGCGTGGGCCGCCTCCACGGCATCGCGGATGTCTTTGCGGTTGCCCAGACCGGCCTGACCGATGAGCTCGCCCTTAGGGCTTACCACATTGTAGCTATAGCCGCCATCGGGGCGCTTCTGTTTACCGCCAATGTACATTTTGGCCGTTTTATCAATGGGTGGCTCCTGCTTAAAGGTATGCAGTTCCGGTTTGGCAGTGCCTGTCTTCGGTTCCGTAGCCGGCACAAACTCATCTTCCACTTTCAACTTCAGGTACTCATAAAGGCCCTCCTTGCCGCCCTCGCGACCAAAGCCCGACTCGCGATAGCCGCCAAAGCCGGAAGCGGCATCGAACACATTGGTGCAGTTGATCCACACTGTGCCGGCCTTGACCTTAGGCGCTATATCCAACGCCAAATTGATATTTTCCGTCCAGATACTGGCCGCCAGCCCATAGCGGGTATTATTGGCCAACTTCACGGCCTCGGCCGGAGTACGAAAGCTCATGGCTACCAGCACCGGGCCGAATATCTCTTCCTGAGCGATTATCGAAGAGGGTGCTACATTGGTAAACAAAGTAGGCGGATAAAAGCAACCGTCCTCAGGGCACGACCAGTCGGGCTGCCACATGTCAGCACCTTCTTCTACCCCCTGCTGCACCAGTTCCTCGATTGTCTTAAGCTGCACGGGCGCTACAATGGCACCTATATCTATGCTCTTATCCAAGGCGTTGCCAATGCGCAGCTTGCTCATGCGCCTGCGTATCTTGCGGTATAGTTTTTCGGCAATGCTCTCCTGCACCAGCAGGCGCGAGCCGGCACAGCATACCTGCCCCTGGTTAAACCAAATGGCATCCACCACCCCTTCCACCACACTATCCAGATCGGCATCTTCAAACACAATAAAAGGTGATTTGCCTCCCAACTCAAGCGACAACTTTTTGTCGCTGGCCGCGGTAGCTTTTCTGATAATGCGCCCCACTTCGGTAGAGCCGGTAAAAGCTATCTTGGCGATATCAGGGTGTTCCACGATGGCTGCCCCGGTACTGCCGTCACCGGTTACGATATTCACTACCCCGGCCGGCAGCCCGGCCTGCTCACAGATTTGGGCAAACAACAAGGCGGTGAGAGAGGTGAACTCGGCCGGCTTCAGCACCACGGTATTACCCATGGCCAGTGCCGGGGCTATCTTCCAGGCCAGCATCAGCATGGGGAAGTTCCAGGGGATGATCTGCCCCACAACACCCACCTCACGATAGCGCGGCAGCACCTCATCACGCAACTGCGCCCAACCGGCATGATGATAAAAGTGCCTGATAACCAGCGGTATGTCTATATCGCGTGTCTCCCGGATGGGCTTGCCGTTATCCAGCGACTCGAGCACGGCAAACAAGCGGCTGTTTTTGTGTATCAGGCGGGCCAAAGCATAGAGATAGCGGGCCCGGCTATGACCACTCAACGAGCGCCAGCCCGGCAATGCCTTGGCGGCAGCCTTTACAGCCGCATCTACATCGGCCTTGCCCGAGAGCGGTACATCGGCCAGCTTGCGGTTGCTGCACGGATTGCGGCTGGCCATATATTTTTTGGAAAGCGGAGCCACCCACTTGCCATTGATATACTGTTTGAGTTTGGGCCCGTGTGCCTTGAGCCAATCCATGGCCATTTGCTCCGACTCAGGAGCCGGACCGTAGGACATGGTATCGAAAATATCTTTTACTTTCATAAAGCTGCCATTTTATGCGATGGGGTGACGATAGGCTGCCGAATACCTGCCGGTAACATGGTGCTCCAACTGGCGCTCGATATCGGCCAGCAGACCGCTGGCGCCAAATCTGAACAAAGCAGGAGTGAGCCACTCATCACCCAGTTCTTCTTTTATTAAAATAAGCCATTGCAGGGCCTCCTTGGCTTTGCGGATGCCTCCTGCCGGTTTAAAACCTACCCGGAAGCCGGTGCGCTCGTAATAATCACGCACAGCCCTGGCCATCACGATACCCACCGGCAGGGTAGCATTCACACTCTCTTTGCCGGTGCTGGTCTTGATAAAATCTGCCCCGGCCATCATACACACCTGGCTGGCCCGTGCCACATTGGTAAGGGTAGCCAGCTCGCCCGTGGCCAGGATGGTCTTCATATGCGCCTCACCACAGGCCTCACGAAAAGCTTTTACCTCGTTGTACAAGGCCCGCCAGTTGCCGGTAAGCACATGGGCACGGCTGATAACAATATCTATCTCGCTGGCCCCGGCCCGAACCGAGGCCTTTATTTCGCGCAGTTTAAGTGAAAGAGGTATTTGCCCGGCCGGGAAACCGGTAGATACGGCTGCTACCGGAATAGAACTACCTTCCAAAGCAGCCCGGGCCGGTTTTATAAGGTTGTGATACACGCATACCGCCCCTACCGTAATGGGCCTATCAATGCCCAGAGCTGCCAGGATATCTTTCCGTACCGGCTGGCGGGCTTTGGCGCAGAGGCGTGCCACATTGCCGGGGGTATCGTCTCCGGCCAGCGTGGTAAGGTCAATGCAGGTAATGGCCTTAAGCAGCCAGGCGGCCTGCCATTCCTTCTTCACAGTACGCCTGGTGCCCAGCGTAGCCGCCCTGCGCTCTACTGCGCTGCGGTTGATACGAATATTATAGATCAAATCCAGGTCGAGCCTGGTACCGGGATTACGTGCCGGTCGTTGCGATTTGTCTTTGCTCATACAACAACACCCTCAAGGGTCTTTATTATACCTGTAAAATAATACAAATAACAGGAATTAACCGCACAGGCAGCAGGAGAAAAACGAACCGTCAATGCACGATGCCACACTCTTTGCAATACTTGCGCTTACCTACCGGTCTTTTTTTGGGCTTGTGCTTGTGGCCAAAATAGGAAGGATCTGAGTATTGGGGTTTTTCCAGCTTTTTGGCCAGTTTCTGGTTTTTTTTGATTACTTCTTCCTTGCGCTTGTAATACTCCTCTACCAGACGGTCGTAGTATTTGTTGTAAGGATGCTCGTAAAAGGCTTTGCGCACACTGGCCCATTTGGCATAATCAGGCGTTACCATATAATCCAGCTTTTTCTTTTTAACAGCCGGATTGCGGCTATCCTGAGCGCTGGCTGCCAGGGATACCAGAGTGAGCAAGCATATGACCAATAGTAGGCGCATCATCATTACAACTTAAATCTAGCTGTTTTTATTGCTACAGCACAAACAAAAATAATAAAAAATTTTATCCGGTTATTTTATATAGCGAAAGTCATGGCCGGCTTTCAGTTGCACCAATACCTCGTAAATCAGCTTAATTACTTTTTCCACATCATCCTGGTGCACGGTTTCTACCGTGGTGTGCATGTATTTCAGCGGCAGCGAAATCAGAGCAGATGCCACCCCGGCATTGGAGTAAGCAAAGGCATCGGTATCGGTGCCGGTACTGCGTGAGGCCGCCAGACGCTGAAAGGGTATCTTTTTCTTCTCAGCCACTTTTATAATCATATCGCGCACATTGTTCTGAACAGCCGGCCCATAGCTGATTACCGGGCCATTGCCACACTTCACATCGCCCGATTTTATCTTGCTGTACAGCGGAGCAGTAGTATCGTGGGTTACATCGGTTACGATGGCCACATCAGGTTGCAGGCGCTCGGCAATCATCTGGGCACCGCGCAAGCCTATTTCTTCCTGTACGGAATTGACAATATACAGGCAGAAAGGCAGTTTTTTCTTGTTCTCATGCAGTTTGCGAGCCACCTCGGCAATCATAAAACCTCCTATGCGGTTGTCCAACGCCCGCCCTACAATATATTTTTTATTGAGCCACATCATTTCGTCATCAAAAGTGATGACCGAGCCCACATGAATACCCAGCTTCTCCACTTCTTCCTTGGAAGAGCAACCCACATCGACAAAAATATTCTTGAGCGAAGGGGTCGTTTCTTTCTCACCCTGGCGCACATGGATAGCCGGCCAACCAAAGACCCCTTTTACCACACCCTTATCGGTATGCACATTTACGCGCATCGAAGGGGCTATCTGATGGTCGGAGCCGCCATTGCGAATGACATAGATATAGCCTTCATCGGTAATATAGTTGACAAACCAGGAAATTTCATCGGCATGTGCCTCAATTACCACCTTGTATTCAGCCTCGGGATTGATAACCCCCACCACGGTACCATAGGTATCGGAGATATAGGTATCTATATAAGGTCGCAGATACTTCAGCCAGATTTCCTGTCCCGATTTTTCAAAACCGGTTGGCGAAGCATTGTTCAGGTATTCTTCCAGAAATTTTTTACTCTTTTTATCCATGTTCTTGTTGTTTATATCTCACAAAGCGCGGCTCATACCGCCATCTACTTTTATATTTTCACCATTTATATAGGCGCCTTCCTCGCCCAGCAAAAAAGCCACCGTACCGGCTATTTCCTCCACTCTACCGGCCCGCTGCAAAGGTATAGCAGCCAGGTTGTTTTCCGCTACCGGATAGCTATCGATAAAACCGGGCAACACATTGTTCATGCGGATGTTATCCGGGCCGTAGCGCTGGGCAAACAACTTGACATAGGCTGCCAGGGCCGCCCGCCCCACCGATGACACGGGGTAGTCGGGCGTAGGCTCCAGCGCCCCGAAGCTGGAAATATTGACGATACTACCACCACCCTGCCGCTGCATAACCGGCACTACCAGGCGGGCCATACGTATCACATTCATCAGCACCAAATCCATGCCTGCCTGCCAATCGCTATCGGTTAGTGTCAGCAGGTCGCCTTTGGGTGGATGGCCGGTGTTGTTTACCACAGCATCAATACGACCGTACTGCTCCAGGGTCAGTTCAACCAGTGCCTGCAGATCGCCAGGCTCTGCTACCGAACCCTGCATGGAAAGAGCTTGCAGCTCTGTTGCCAGCCCGGTTATCTGCTGCGATGACGACATGAGCGCCAGCCGGTAACCGGCAGCATGCAAGCGCCTGGCAATGGCTGCGCCCATACCGCGGCTGGCAGCCGTTACGATGGCTACCGGCTTACTCATAGGGGTATGTTGCCGTGCTTCTTTCGTGGCAGTGTATCTACCTTGTTTTTTAGCATCTCAAAAGCCGTTATCAGCTTGGCGCGGGTATCTTGCGGCAGGATTACTTCATCTACGTAGCCGCGCTCAGCCGCCAGATAAGGATTGGCAAATTTATCGGTGTATTCATCTATCTTCTCCTGCAGCTTAGCCTCGGGATCCTCGGCAGCGGCTATTTCCTTACGGAAAATGATCTCTGCCGCCCCTTTAGCACCCATCACGGCCACTTCGGCTGTGGGCCAGGCATAGTTCATATCGGCTCCGATATGCTTGGAGTTCATCACATCGTAGGCGCCCCCGTAAGCCTTGCGGGTGATAACCGTAACGCGCGGTACCGTAGCCTCGGAAAAAGCATATAGCAGTTTGGCGCCATTACTGATAATACCGTTCCACTCCTGATCGGTGCCCGGCAAAAAGCCCGGCACATCCTCAAATACCAGCAGCGGTATATTAAAGCTGTCACAAAAACGCACAAAGCGGGCGCCCTTACGGCTGGAGCGGATGCCGAGCACCCCGGCAAAGGCCTGCGGCTGATTGGCCACCACCCCGATGCTCTTGCCGGCCAAACGGGCAAAACCGACTATAATGCTCTCACCAAAATCCTTATGCACTTCCATAAAACTTTCCCGATCAACTACCTCCTCGATCACTTCGCGCATGTCGTAGGGCTGATTGGGGTTGTCGGGCACGATATCATTCAGGGCGGGGCGGCTTTCATCGCCCGGCTCGTAAGGCACGGCCGGGGGCTGCTCCTCGCAGTTTTGTGGTATATAGCTCAGCAACCGCTTGATATCATTGATACAGGCCACCTCATTGGCACAAGCAAAGTGGGCTACCCCGCTTTTGGCAGCGTGGGTATCGGCCCCGCCCAGCTCTTCGGCTGTTACCTCCTCGTGGGTGACAGTCTTTACCACATTCGGACCGGTAACGAACATGTAGGAGGTTTTTTGTACCATAAAAATAAAATCGGTAATGGCAGGTGAGTACACCGCCCCACCGGCACAGGGGCCCATGATGGCCGATATCTGCGGGATAACCCCGGAGGCACGGGTATTACGGAAGAAGATATCGGCATAGCCGCCCAGCGAGGCAATACCCTCCTGAATACGGGCCCCACCTGAATCGTTAAGGCCGATAACCGGGGCGCCATTCTGCATGGCCAGGTCCATAATGCGCACGATCTTTTGCGCGTGGGTTTCGGAGAGCGACCCGCCAAAAACGGTGAAATCCTGTGAGAAAACATAAACCAGGCGGCCGTTTATGCGACCATAACCGGTCACCACGCCATCGCCCAGCGGCCGCTGCTTGTCCAGACCGAAATCATAGCTGCGGTGCCGCACAAAGCGACCGAGCTCTTCGAAGCTACCCGGGTCGAGCAGCAACTCAAGGCGCTCACGGGCAGTAAGCTTACCCTTGGCATGCTGACTTTCTATGCGCTTAACCCCACCTCCCAGCTCAGCCTCCTTGTTCAGCTCGGCCAGCTTTTTTATTTTTTCTTCTTTCGATTGGTGTTTCATTCCACTTGTCTTTGCTGCTCAAATATAGCTAAAAAGCCGGCAGTAACAGCTACCGTTGCGTACGGGAAAACCGTCTTTTTCCAGAGCAAGCACCCATGCAGTAAAGTTGTACCGACAATCGAAACTTATATGTAATTTTGCCGCACCATTATGACACATTCTTACGAAAAATTAACCGATTTCACCCGCCAGGTATTTCTGCACATGGGCTGCCCGCCTGCCGATGCCAAGCTGGCTACCGAAGTACTGGTGGCTGCCGACCTGCGCGGCATCGATTCGCACGGTGTAGCCCGCCTGGCCGGCTATGTGCGCCTGTGGAAAGCCGGGCGCATCAACCCCACTCCGCAGATAAAGGTCGTACACGAAACACCCAGCACAGCTACTGTGGACGGTGATGCCGGCCTTGGGTTAGTGGTAGGGCCCAAGGCTATGGAGATAGCCATTGCCAAGGCCAAAGCAGCAGGCAGCGGCTGGGTGGCGGTGCGCAACTCCAACCACTACGGCATTGCCGGCTACCACGCTATGATGGCCCTGCAGCACGATATGATCGGTATGTCGATGACTAATGCCAGCCCGTTGGTGGCGCCTACTTTTGCCAATGAGCGCATGCTGGGCACCAACCCCATAGCGGTAGCCATACCGGCCGGCAGCCAGCCGCCTTTTGTGGCCGATTTTGCCACTACTACGGCCGCCAACGGCAAGCTGGAGATCCTGCAGCGCCAGGAAAAAGAAGCCCCGCTGGGTTGGATACAGGATGCCCAGGGGCAGCCCTCTACCAACCCCAACGAGCTCAAGGAAGGCGGGGCCCTGTTGCCATTGGGTGGCGACAGGGAGCACGGCAGCCATAAAGGCTACTGCCTGGGCGCTATCGTGGATATTTTCTCTGCCGTGCTCTCAGGGGCCAATTACGGCCCCTGGGCCCCGCCTTTCGTCAGCTTTCTGCCCATGCCCGATGACCCTGTGGGTGCCGGCCTCGGCCATTTCATGGGCGCCATGCGGATAGATGGCTTCCGGCCGGCCGAAGAGTTTAAACAAAATATGGATAAGTGGATTGGCCGCTTCCGGCAAACCAAGACCACCGGTGAGGCTCCGGCTGTGCTGATACCCGGTGACCCGGAACGGGAAATGGAAGCCGAGCGCAGGGCACACGGTATCCCGCTTAACGACAAGGTGGAACAGAGCCTGCAAGAAGTAGCGGAAGAATTTAAGCTGGTATTTTAGACCTTTTTACAAAGAGAAAAAGACGCTAAACACCCACGGTGAGGCATAGGCGGTTTCATCCCACAGCACATCGTAGGCAGCAATAAAATTGATGGACGAGCGCGGCCCCACAGGCTGCGAAAGACCTATGCCCAAAGGCATGCGGGTGACTGTTCTGCGCGGCCCTTCCAGGTTGTAACCGGTGGAGTAATTGAAAAACTCATAAGAGCCGTAGAGGAACATTTGACGGAAGGCATTCATCCGTAAAAAGATATTACCGCCATAGCGGTGATCGTCAAACTGATTGAATTTATAGTACTGGTAGGTGGCCCCGATCCCCCCCGACAAACGGCTGGTAAGCATATACCCCACCAAAGGCGAGAGGCTGATCATACCTCCACCACTACCACCCGACAAACCAAAACCACCACCAAAATAGATCCTGTCCTGCCAGTTGCTTTTACTGTGAATTTCCGTCTCACCTTTTTGCGCCAACGCGCTAACCGACAATAACGTCAGGAAAAATAATAGAATGTTAATCCTTTTCATCTTCCACCACAATAAATACGTCCTCACCTTCCTTATGCATCAGATAATTTTCCCGGGCAAATTTCTCCAACAACTCATCATTACTCAACAGCTCCTCACGGTCAGCCTTTACTTCTTCTATCTTTTCCAGGTAAAACTCTTTTTCCTGAGTCAGGTTGCGTAGCTTGGCTGTTTGCTTGATTTGGGTGTAAAGATCGGTGGAATCGAAGAAGGTAAGCCACACGATAAACAACACCCCTACTACCACATAAAAGTTGCTGAACAATCGTTTGAGTGTTTGCATTTTACCTGTTTAGGTTGATTATCACGGCACAAGTTAGAAAATAATCGGCATTTTGCCAGCTTTTGGCCAAAAAAACAGCCCGGTCACAGCCATTTTTGCACAAAAGAGGCCTATTTATAGCCATAAACCGCCATATCACCCAGTTCTTCCTCTATACGCAACAACTGGTTGTACTTGGCCATGCGATCGGAGCGTGAGGCCGAGCCGGTCTTGATCTGGCCGGCATTCACCGCTACGGCAATATCGGCAATGGTGCTGTCTTCGGTCTCGCCCGAGCGATGCGAAATCACACAAGTAAAACCGGCCCGGTGCGCCATCTCTATGGTGTCCAGGGTCTCGCTCAGCGTACCTATCTGATTGACTTTAATAAGAATGGAGTTGTTGCAGCCTTCTTCAATACCACGCTTAAGGAACTTGACATTGGTAACAAACACATCATCACCTACCAACTGGCAGCGGTCGCCTATGGCATCGGTAAGTAGCTTAAAACCTTCCCAGTCGTTTTCATCACAACCATCCTCAATCGAGTCTATCGGATACTTGTCAATCAGCCCGGCCAGGTATTCCACCTGCTGCTCCCTACTGCGCACCTGACCTTTGTCGCCTTCGAAAATGGTATAGTCATATTTGCCATCGCGGTAGAACTCCGAGGCGGCACAGTCAAGGGCGATGGTGACGTCACTTCCCGGCTTGTAACCGGCTGCCGTTATGGCTGCCAGTATGCTGTCGAGTGCCTCTTCGGTGCCCCCGGCCAGGTTGGGGGCAAAACCGCCCTCATCGCCTACGGCCGTAGTAAGGCCTTTGTTATGCAATATTTTCTTAAGATGATGGAAGACCTCCGAGCCCATGCGAATGCCCTCGGCAAAACTGTCGGCTCCCACCGGCCGGATCATAAACTCCTGAAAAGCAATGGGCGCATCGGAGTGCGAGCCGCCATTGATAATGTTCATCATCGGTATAGGCAACACATGGGCGTTGACACCCCCGATATACTGATACAGCGGCATGGCGGCCTCCTGGGCTGCCGCCTTGGCCACGGCCAGCGACACACCCAATATGGCATTGGCACCCAGCCGTGATTTGTTCTCGGTGCCGTCCAGGTCTATCATCATGCGGTCGAGCAGGCGCTGCTCCATCACCGGCATGCCCACCAGCTCCGGGGCGATGATCTCGTTTACATTGGCCACCGCCATGAGTACGCCTTTGCCCAGGTATTTCGATTTATCGCCATCGCGCAGTTCTACGGCTTCGTTTTCACCGGTAGAAGCCCCCGAAGGTACTGCCGCCCGCCCCAGGGCGCCTTCATCGGTAAAAACGTCAACTTCAATGGTAGGATTGCCACGCGAATCGAGTATTTGCCTGGCATGGATATGTTCGATAAAGCCCATGATATTATTTTTTTATGTTAGCGATAAATTGATCAAACAAATAAGTGGAGTCATGCGGACCCGGTGAAGCCTCCGGGTGGTGCTGCACTGAAAAGGCATTGTAGCCGTTTATTTTGATACCTTCAATGGTGTTGTCATTGAGGTTGATATGCGTGGCCTCCACCTTGTCCGACTGCTGTACTTCTTTTTCAGTAATAGCGAAGCCATGATTTTGCGAGGTAATCTCACTAAGGCCGGTTTCCAGGTTTTTCACTGCATGGTTGAGCCCGCGGTGGCCATGATGCATCTTATAAGTGCTGATGCCCTGGCTACGCGCCAGAATCTGATGACCCAGACAAATGCCGAATACCGCTTTGTTGTCGTTGAGCATGGCAGTGGCCGTTTCTACGGCATAATCCATCGCTGCGGGGTCTCCCGGGCCGTTGGAGAGGAAATAGCCGTCCGGGTTCCAGGCCTTTATTTCTTCGAAAGGGGTGCGGGCCGGAAACACCTTGCAGGCACAACCCCGCGCTACCAGATTTTTCAGAATGCTCTTTTTTACCCCCAAATCCAGCACCGCTATTTTGATTTTATTACCCTCACCCAGCACATAGGGGGTTGAAGTGGATACCTGCGAAGCCAGCTCAAGCCCTTCCATAGCCGGCAGCTTGGCTAGCTCAGCCGCCAGCGCCTCACCCTCAAGCTCGGAAGAGATAATGGCATTCATGGCTCCCTTGCTACGGATGTGCCTGACCAGCATGCGTGTATCTATGCCACCGATGCCGGTAATACCGTGTTTTTCGAGGTATGCCTGCAGGCTCGAGTCGGCCGTATTGCGGCTGTGATAGCGGGAATAGTCATTGACAATGATGCCTTTGATCTTGGGGCTGTCCGACTCCTGCTCCTCATCCAGGGCGCCATAGTTGCCAATATGAGCAGTGGTATTGATTACAATCTGGCCATAGTAAGACGGGTCGGTGTAGATCTCCTGGTAGCCAGTCATACCGGTGTTAAAGCATATTTCGCCACCTGTAGTTCCGGGTTTGCCAATAACATAGCCTTCCATCAGCAGGCCATCTTCGAGCAGCAAACGGGCTTTGCCGCGTTCAGGTAAGGTTAATTTCATATAGACAGGTAGTATGTGCTACAAAAATAAAAAAAGGGATTAGATACATGACCCAATCCCTTTCTTATTTGCCAACATGGTATGTTATTCTTTCTTGTCTTCTTCTTTATCACCCTCATCGGCAGGCTTTTCTTCTTGCTTTTCCTCAGCAGCAGGCTCCTCTTTAGCCTCGGCAGCGGGTGCCTCTTCAGTAGCTGCTTCTTCCACCTCGGCAGCAGGTTCTCCGGCAGTTTCAGAAACTGTTTCTGCGGTAGCTTCTTCTGCTATCTCCTCTGCTGGTGCTGCGGCTGTGGCCTCGGTTTCGGCCGGCTTTTCCTGTGCCGTCTCCTGCTTAGCGGCTGCCGGTTGTTCGGCTTTTTTGGCGCCACCCTTACCACGCCTGCTGCGTCTGGTCTTGCTCTTGGCCGGCTTGGCCTCTTTCAGCATGGCTTCATTATAATCTACCAGCTCGATGATGCACATCTCAGCATTATCGCCCAGGCGGTAACCGGTACGCAATATGCGGGTATAACCACCCGGCCTTTCGGCTACCTTATCGGCCACCTCGCCAAAGAGCACCTTGATAGCCTCTTTATTTTGCAGGTAAGAGAATACCACCCTGCGCGAATGCGTAGTATCGTTTTTGGCCTTGGTAATCAAAGGCTCTACATATTGGCGCAACGCCTTGGCCTTGGCCACCGTAGTGGTAATACGCTTGTGCATGATAAGCGACACCGCCATATTGGCCAGCATGGCCTTACGATGCGAGGCAGTACGCCCCAGGTGATTGAATTTTTTCCCGTGTCTCATCGGTTTCTATTCTTCATCAAGTTTATACTTCGACAGGTCCATACCAAAGGTAAGGTTCTTTTCGGCTACCAGGTTTTCCAGTTCGGCCAATGATTTCTTACCAAAGTTCCTGAATTTCATCATGTCGGAAATCTCCAGGCTCACCAGGTCGCCCAGGGTGGCTACATCGGCAGCTTTCAGGCAGTTGTAAGCCCTTACCGACAGATCTAGATCCTGCAGAGGGGTCTTCAACAGCTTGCGCATGTGCAGCATTTCCTCATCCACGGCCTCGGGTTCTCTGGCATCAGCCGATTCGAGAATCATATTCTGGTCGGAGAACAGCATGAAGTGCTGGATAAGGATATGAGCCGCCCCTTTTAAGGCATCTTCAGGGTGTATGGAACCATCGGTCTCGATATCGATAACCAACATCTCGTAGTCGGTCTTTTGCTCTACCCGGGTGTTTTCCACACTGTATTTTACATTCTTGATAGGCGTAAAAATGGCATCTATCGGAATGTAACCAAACACCTGCTCGGCCGGTTTGTTTTCTTCGGCCGGCAGATAGCCGCGACCCTTCTCAACCGTAAGCTCAATCTCAAAGTCGGTCTTGGGGTCAAGGTGGCAGATCACATGATCGGGGTTCAGGATTTCAAAGGCCGTAGTGAATTTGGCCAGGTCTCCGGCCGTAAACACATCTTTGCCTTTGATGTTTACGTTGATCTTGTTATCGTAGGCATCGGCAATTTTCTTGAAGCGTACCATTTTCAGGTTTAGGATGATGTCGGAAACATCTTCCACTACGCCTTCTATTGCCGAGAACTCGTGCAATACATTGGGTATTTTGATTCCCGTAATAGCATAGCCTTCCAACGAAGAAAGAAGGATTCTTCGCAGGGCATTGCCAATGGTAACACCATAGCCTTTTTCCAGGGGCTTAAAGGTGAAAATACCATGGAAATCGTCTGCTTTTTCCATTGCCACTTTGTCGGGCATCTGAAACGCTAATATTGACATAGTCTTTTGTTGTTTTACAGGTTGTTAAAATTCAGCCTGATATGATAAAATTATTTCGAGTAAAGTTCCACAATAAGCTGCTCCTGAATATTTTCAGGGATATCCTCACGCATAGGCAGGGATATCAGCTTGCCGGTCAGGGTCTCTGGCGACCATTCGAGCCATGGGTAGCGCTTGGTGGCAGTAGCGGCTACGCTGTTGGTGATAGCCTCCAAAGACTTGGATTTTTCACGTACGGCCACTACATCGCCTACGCGTACCTGAAAAGAAGGAATGTTCACCACCTTGCCATTGACCGTAATATGCTTATGCGAAACCAACTGGCGGGCTGCCCTGCGTGTAGGGGCTATACCCAGCCGGTATACGGTATTGTCCAGCCTGGTTTCCAGCATTTGCAGGAGTATCTCACCGGTAATACCGCTCTTGCGTGATGCTTTTTCAAACAGATTGGCAAACTGACGCTCCAATACACCATAGGTATATTTGGCCTTTTGCTTCTCCATCAACTGAATTGCGTATTCCGATGGCTTCCTTCTGCGGCTACGACCATGCTGACCCGGAGGGTAGGCTTTTTTCTGTACTGCCTTGCTCGGGCCGAAGATGGGGTCGTTAAACCTCCTGGCAACTTTTGCTCTGGGACCTCTGTATCTTGCCATTATTTATCTTTTATTATTTCTTAATGCTTTTATTACTTAAACTCTTCTGCGCTTGGGCGGGCGGCAACCGTTGTGCGGTAGCGGGGTTACGTCACGAATCGACATCACCTCTATACCCACATTCTGAATAGCCCTGATGGCTGACTCACGACCTGCACCGGGGCCTTTTACAAATACATCCACCTTGCGCAGCCCCAGGTCGTAGGCCTTCTGGGCACAGTCCTGGGCGGCCACCTGACCGGCATAGGGGGTGTTCTTTTTCGACCCCTTGAAGCCCATTTTACCTGCCGAGGCCCAGCTTATCACCTGGCCGGAGGTATTGGTCATGGAGATGATGATGTTGTTGAACGTAGCCTTAATATGAGCCTGACCGATGGCCTCTACGTGCACAACCCTTTTCTTAGCTTTATCTTTTCTCTTTTGCGCCATATCTAATTATGCGTTATTATACAGCCTTCTTCTTGTTGGCTACCGTCTTTCTCTTTCCTTTTCTGGTACGGGCATTGTTTTTGGTATGTTGCCCGCGCACCGGCAATCCTTTGCGGTGTCGCAGTCCGCGGTAGCAGCCTATGTCCATCAAGCGCTTGATGTTCATCTGCACCTCCGACTTGAGGCTACCCTCTACCTTGTAATTTTTGCTGATGATATTACGAACCTTATTGGCCTCGTCATCAGTCCAGTCTTTTACTTTTTTGTCCCAATCTATACCGGCCTCGGTCAGAATCTTCTGAGCCGAGCTGCGGCCGATACCATAGATATAAGTGAGGGCGATTTCGCCTCGCTTATTCTGCGGAACATCTACACCTACAATTCTAGCCATATCTTAGCCTTGTCTTTGTTTGAATTTCGGATTCTTTTTATTGATCACATACACCCGTCCTTTTCTGCGGATGACCTTGCAATCTGCACTGCGTTTTTTTACCGATGCTCTTACTTTCATCTTATTTGTATCTATAAACTATACGTCCTTTGGTTAAATCGTAAGGCGACATCTCTACTTTTACCTTATCGCCCGGCAAAATTTTAATATAGTGCATCCGCATTTTACCCGAAATATGAGCAATAATTTCATGCCCGTTTTCGAGCTCCACCCGGAACATAGCATTGGACAATGCCTCTGTTATGGTTCCGTCTTGTTCGATAGATGGTTGCTTCGCCATATTAAAATTCAATTACTTCCTCTATATATTTATGTGTTGTCAGTATTTCGGCCTGCCCTTTACGCACCACTATGGTATGTTCATAATGGGCCGAGGGCGAGCGGTCGCGGGTGCGGATGGTCCAGCCATCCTCTTCCTGCACAATCTCTTTGCGCCCCAGGTTGATCATCGGCTCTATAGCCAACACCATGCCTTCCTGTAGCTTGGGGCCGCGCCCGCGCTTGCCGTAATTGGGCACTTCGGGCGCTTCGTGCAGCTCACGGCCTACGCCATGACCCACCAACTCACGTACCACCGAATAGCCATAGCCTTCCACATAATGCTGAATGGCATAGCTGATATCACCGATACGGTTACCAACAACAGCTTGTTCAATACCTTTATAAAGCGACTCTTTTGTCACTTGCAACAGTTGCCGTTTTTCTTCGCTCACTTCACCTACCGGATAGGTATAGGCCGCATCGCTGTGAAAGCCTTTATAAAAGACTCCGCAATCGATGCTGAGTATTTCGCCTTCCCCGATCTCACGGTCGGTGGGGAAACCATGCACCACTTGCTCATTGGGTGATACACACAAGGTGTACGGAAACCCGTTGTAATTGAGAAATGACGGTACCCCACCGTGGTCTCTGATAAAATCCTCAGCCAACTTATCGAGCTCCAGGGTTTTTACTCCCGGTTTTACCAGGCGGGCAATCTCGCCATGCACCCTGCTCAATATATCGGCCGATTCCTTTATCAGCGCAATCTCCTCCTCAGTCTTGCAATGAATCATTGTCAAGACTAGGCAACAGCAACTTGAGAACGTCCTTTTACCCGGCCCGACTTCATCATGCCCTCATAGTGGCGCATCAGCAGGTAGCTTTCTATCTGCTGCAGTGTGTCAAGGATTACCCCTACCATTATAAGCAGGGAGGTACCTCCGTAAAACTGTGAGAAGCCCACACTTACTCCGGCCAACCGGGCAAAAGCAGGTAATACAGCCACAATTGCCAGAAATATGGAGCCGGGTAGTGTAATCCGGGTAAGAATGTTATCTATAAATTCGGAGGTCTGTTTACCAGGCTTAATGCCGGGTATAAAACCACCGTTGCGTTTCAAATCTTCGGCTATTTGGTTGGGGTTAACCGTGATAGCCGTATAGAAAAAGGTAAACAGCAAGATCAACAGGCCAAACAACAAATTATACTGCCACGAGGTAGGATCGGAAAAAGCCGTGCCTACGTAAGCAGCAATATCGCTATCCTGAGCCCAAATATTGGCAATCAGCGGTGGTATAAACATCAACGCCTGGGCGAAGATAATAGGCATAACTCCGGCTGAGTTTACCTTAAGCGGAATGTACTGCCGCTGGCCGCCATATACTTTGTTGCCGATTACCTGCTTGGCATATTGTACCGGTATTCTGCGCGTAGCCTGGGTAAAGGCCACCACAGCCATTACAATAAAGAACAAGGCCACCATTTCGAGCACAAATACCAGGGCACCACTCATGCCACGGCTTACGGCCTCACCTATCAGATAGGTAGGCAGGCGTGAGATAATGCCAATCATAATCAGCATGGAAATACCATTGCCAATTCCTTTATCAGTAATTTTTTCACCGAGCCACATTACAAACATGGTACCCGACACCAGTACTATCATGGCACTTATCCTGAACAGGAAAGGGTCGATCATAATAGCTTCGGTGGGGATAGTAGTAGCCAGATAACCGATGGACTGCGCCAGGGTGATAACGATTGTCAGCGCCCGGGTAATCTGGTTCATCCGGTTACGCCCCGACTCACCCTCTTTCTGCATTTTCTGAAAATAGGGTACAGCCACCTGCATAAGCTGCATGACGATGGAAGCCGAGATATAGGGCATAATACCCAACGCAAAAATGGAGGCCCGTGAAAACGCACCACCCAAAAATGTATTGAGCAGACCGAAAATACCCTGTGCCTGACCCCCTACCTGCTCCAATATGGCAGGGTCGATGCCCGGCAACACCACAAAAGAACCCAAACGGAAAACTATCAGGAAACCGATGGTATTCAGTATCCTGATACGCAGGTCCTCAATGGAAAAGATGTTCTTTATGGTGGTGAAAAACTTCTTCATGTTATTTTATTTCCACGGCTTTGCCTCCGGCTGCTTCAATGGCATTGACCGCTGTGGCTGAAAATTTATGTGCTTCAACTTCTACCTTGGCGGTAAACTCTCCTCGGCCCAAAACTTTTACCAGATCCCTCTTGCTGGCCAGACCATGATCTACCATAAAAGCAAAGTCAATCTTTTTGGCCTTGGTTTTATCGGCCAGTTGCTGTAACACATCCAGGTTTATAGCTTTGTATTCAACCCGGTTAGGGTTTTTAAAGCCAAACTTGGGCACCCTGCGTTGCAGGGGCATCTGACCTCCTTCAAAGCCCAACTTACGCGAATATCCAGAGCGTGACTTAGCACCCTTATGACCACGCGTTGCCGTACCGCCACGTCCTGAACCCTGGCCCCGGCCAATACGTTTTTTCTTCTTTACCGACCCTGCGGCTGGTTTTAATGTATGTAGTTTCATCATTACAGCTCAGTTACTGTCACCAGGTGACTTACTTTCTTAATCATACCGGCAATCTGCGGAGTCAGTTCTACCTCCACCGATTTATTAATACGCCCCAAGCCCAGCGCCTTGATGGTGCGCTTTTGCCTTTGCGGGCGGTTAATCGTACTCCTTACCTGAACAACTCTTACTTTCGCCATCGTTCTTATCCGTTAAATACCGTTGACAGGCTTACACCACGCATTTGCGCTACGGTATAAGCATCACGCATTTTCATTAAAGCATCGAAGGTGGCCTTCACCACATTATGCGGGTTTGACGAGCCCTTCGATTTGGCCAGCACATCCTTGATGCCGGCACTCTCCAGTACGGCACGCATAGCACCACCGGCTATAACACCGGTACCGGGGGCGGCCGGCTTCAGCAGCACCAGACCTCCGCCATATTTACCGATAGCCTCATGAGGTACGGTATGCTTATCGATCGGCACTTTCACCAGGTTTTTCTTGGCATCGTCCACCCCTTTGGCAATGGCATCTACCACTTCATTGGCTTTGCCCAGGCCATATCCTACTACTCCGTTGCCATCGCCTACCACTACTATGGCCGAAAAGCTGAATCTGCGGCCTCCTTTTACTACCTTGGCTACCCGCTTAATGGCCACCACTTTTTCTTGCAGGTCGATATCGCTGGCCTTGATTATTCGTATGTTGCTTCTTTGCGTCATAATGCCTTAAAATTTAAGTCCGCCTTCACGGGCACCCTCGGCCAAGGCTTTTACCTGGCCATGGTAGAGGTAGCCGCTGCGGTCGAACACAATTGATTCTATACCGGCCTCTTTGGCTCTTTCGGCCAGCTTCTGGCCTACTTGCTTCGAGCTTTCGATGGTGTTGTTCTTTACACCCAACTCCATTGAGTTGGCAGCCGCCAGGGTATGTCCCCTGGTGTCGTCTATCAACTGGGCATAGATAGCCCGGTTGCTCTTATAAACCGAAAGCCTGGGTCGTGCAGCGGTGCCCGAGATCTTCTTTCTGATACCCCGGTGAATACGCTGTCTGCGGGCAATTTTGGTTACACTCATAATCTTTTCTTATTATTTAGCGGCTGTTTTACCAGCTTTTCTTCTAATTTGTTCACCTACAAAACGTACACCCTTGCCTTTGTAAGGCTCTACCTTACGCAGCGACTTAATCTTGGCGGCAATTTCACCTATCAGTTGCTTATCAATGCCCTCCAATATCACCAGTGGGTTCTTACCTTTCGGGTTATCGGCCGACACCTTGATTTCCGGGGGTACCTGAAAATAAATATTGTGCGAATAGCCCAGGCTTAGTTCCAACACATTGTTTTGTACATTGGCCCGGTATCCCACACCTACCAACTCCAGCTCTTTCTTATAACCCTGGCTCACGCCTATCACAGCATTGTTGATCAATGAACGATACAAGCCATGCATGGCCTTATGCCTTTTTTGTTCGGTAGGGCGCTCCAGCACGTAGGCACCATTCTCCTCTTTCAGAGTGAAAGAAGGGTCGAACGGCTGCGTGAGCTCACCCTTGGGGCCTTTTACCGTTACCGAATCGTTGTTGATGGTAAGGGTAACTCCCTCGGGAACCGGTATGGGCAATTTACCTATTCTTGACATCTCTTTGCACAATTAATATACATAACACAATACCTCTCCCCCGACATTAAGCTTGCGTGCTTCTTTGTCGGTCATCACCCCCCTGGAGGTTGACAATATGGCAATACCCAGGCCATTGATTACGCGCGGCATATTACCCACGTGGGCATATTTACGCAAGCCGGGCTTGCTTACCCGCTCCAGGTGCACAATGGCACTCTGCTTGGTAGCCGGATGATACTTCAGGGCAATCTTGATAACTCCCTGACCATCAGGCGTATCTTCAAATTTATAGCTCTGAATATAGCCCTTCTCGTGCAGCACCTTGGTCATATTACGCTTAATATTGGACCCCGGTATCTCCACAACACGGTGGTTTGCCTTTATGGCATTCCTGATTCTGGTTAAATAGTCCGCTATTGGATCAGTCATTTCTTTTTATTCCTTAAATAATCAATGCGCCCTGTAAAACAGGGCTGCAAAGGTACGATTTATTTTCCTTTTTCAAAAGCCTTTCAGGCGCCAGCCTTTCCCTACCAACTGGCCTTGGTAATGCCCGGTATCTTACCGGCACCGGCCATCTCGCGGAAGGTCACCCTGGAGATCCCGAACTTACGCATGTAGCCCTTAGGGCGGCCGGTAATGCGGCAGCGGTTGTGCAGGCGTACAGGCGAGGAGTTGCGGGGCAACTTATCCAGACCCACCCAATCACCGGCTTCTTTCAGGGCTTTGCGCTTGGCGGCATAACGGGCTACCAGCTTTTGCCTTTTTTGCTCTCTTACTATTACAGCTAATCTTGCCATACTCTTTGGTTATTTATCTTTAAAAGGCATACCAAATGCCTTCAATAGTTCATATCCTTCTTCATCGGTTTTGGCGGTAGTCACAATAGAGATATTCATACCGCTTATTATATTCACCTGATCGATGCTTATTTCCGGGAAAATAATCTGCTCGCGTACACCGAGGGTGTAGTTGCCACGGCCGTCAAAGCCTTTGGGGTTAATACCCCTGAAGTCGCGTACACGAGGCAGGGCTACGGTCATCAGACGATCGAGGAATTCATACATACGATCACCGCGCAGGGTAACCCGGGCACCAATAGGCATTCCTTCGCGCAGCTTGAAGTTCGATACCGAACGCTTGGCGATGGTAGGTACTGCCCGCTGACCGGCAATGGCGGTAAGCTCTTCCACGCCCTGATCGATCAGCTTTTTATCGGCTACGGCACGGCCTATACCTTTATTGATGCTTATTTTCTCTATACGAGGAACTTCCATTACCGATTTGTACTGATATTTTTCTTTCAGCATCGGTACGATCTCGTTCAAATATTTTTCTTTTAATCTGGGAATCGCCATCGCTTATTTAATTACTTCTCCGGTTTTCTTGGAATAACGCACCCACTTACCATCTACCTGCTTACGACCGGTACGGGTAGGCTCACCGGTAGCCGGATCTACCAGCATCAGATTGGAGATGTGTATGGGCGCTTCGGTTTTTTCAATACCCCCTTCCGGCTTGGCTGCCGAAGGCTTGATATGCTTGGTTACTATATTCACCCCTTCTACTATGGCCCTGCGCTTTTTGGGCAGCACCTCCAGCACTTTGGCTACCTTACCACGGTAGTTGCCCGACAACACCTTTACGGTATCGCCCTTGCGAATGTGCAGTTTGGGTTGTTTGTTCTTTTTCCTTTCCATAATTATAATACTTCAGGGGCCAAAGAAATGATTTTCATAAACTGCTTTTCACGCAGCTCACGGGCCACAGGCCCAAAGATACGGGTACCGCGCGGTTCATCGTTGGCACCCAGCAGTACGGCTGCGTTGTCTTCAAACCTGATATAGGAGCCGTCTTTTCTGCGCACTTCTTTCTTGGTGCGCACTACCACGGCCTTCGATACGGTACCTTTTTTCAGGTTACTGGACGACAAGGCCGACTTCACCGTAACCACTATTTTGTCGCCAACCGAAGCATAACGCTTGCCGGTGCCACCCAGCACACGGATAACAAGCACTTCCTTGGCGCCACTGTTATCGGCTACTTTTAGTCTTGATTCCTGCTGTATCATGATTACTTAGCTCTTTCTATTATCTCTACCAGTCTCCAACGCTTGCGCTTGCTCAGCGGCCGTGTTTCCATGATGCGCACGGTATCGCCTATATTGCAGTCGTTGTTTTCATCATGTGCGGCAAATTTTTTGCTTTTTACTACAAATTTGCCATAAACGGGGTGCTTGAGCTTACGGTTTACCTTGACGGTGATGGTCTTATCCATCTTGTTGCTTATCACAACCCCCACACGTTCTTTTCTTAAATTTCTTTCCATTACTTTTCTATTGCTTCAAGCTGTTTTTGACGAAGAGCCGTGTACAAGCGGGCAATAAGCCTGCGGGTAGCCCTGATCTTCATGGGATTCTCGATAGGAGAAATGGCATGGGCAAATTTAAGCTTCTGCAAAATCTCCTTTTCGCTGGCTATCTTCTGCTGCAGCTCTTCTACAGACAATGCTCTTATTTCTGAATTTTTCATAATTACTCCTCAATATAATCCCTACGAACCGTAAATTTGGTCTGAATAGGCAGCTTCTGCTGTGCCAGGCGCATAGCTTCTCTGGCAGTAGCCATGTTTACGCCACCGGCCTCGAACATAATGGTACCGGGCTTCACTACGGCCACCCAATATTCAGGAGCACCCTTACCTTTACCCATACGTACTTCGGCAGGCTTCTTGGTTACCGGTTTGTCGGGGAATATCCTGATCCAAACCTGGCCCTGCCTTTTCATAGCACGGGTCATGGCAATACGGGCAGCCTCTATCTGACGGCTGGTAATCCACCCGGGCTCCAGTGCCTTTATACCAAAAGCGCCAAAGGCAATAGTATGACCACGCTGGGCAATACCTTTTACACGTCCTTTCTGGCGCTTTCTGAATTTCGTTCTTTTCGGTTGTAACATATCTTTTTTACCTTAAGCGGCTTTTACAAGCCCGTTACACATTTATCTTCTGCGCTTGCGGCCTTCACCACGACCCCGCATACCTCCGGCACGGCCGGTAGCCCCTATATTGGGCGACAGGTCGCGCTTGCCATATACCTCACGGGTGAATATCCACACCTTGATACCGATAATACCATACACAGTATCGGCTTCGGATACGGCATAGTCGATGTCGGCCCGCAGCGTATGTAGCGGAATACGGCCGTCTTTGTATTGCTCGGTGCGCGCCATTTCAGCTCCGCCCAGACGACCCGACACTTTTATTTTGATACCCTGGGCACCAACACGCATGGCCGAGGCAATGGCCTGCTTCATCGCCCTGCGGTAAGAGATACGGGCCTTGAGCTGCTGAGCAATAGACTCACCCACCAGCTTGGCATCCAACTCGGGGCGCTTGATCTCGAAAATATTGATCTGCACATCCTTGCCGGTCAGCTTTTTGAGCTCTTCCTTGATCAGATCTACCTCGGCACCACCTTTACCGATAACCACCCCGGGGCGTGCCGTGTGGATGGTAAGCGTGATGCGCTTGAGCGTACGCTCAATTACAATCTTGGATATGCCTCCCTTGGGAATACGGGCATGTACATATTTACGGATTTTCTGGTCCTCTACCAGTTTGTCGGCAAAGGTACGGCCACCGTACCAGTTGGATTCCCAACCTTTAATAATGCCCAGCCTCAGACCTATCGGGTTTACCTTTTGTCCCATAATTACTTCTCGGTTTCTTGGTTATCAGCCGCTTCACCGGCCACAGGATTCAGGCTGTCGATCACGATGGTAACGTGATTAGACCTTTTGCGAATACGGTGGGCACGCCCCTGCGGTGCCGGACGCAAACGCTTCAGCATCCTGCCGCTGTCAACGGTTATTGATTTGATATATAAATCAGCCTCTTCGATTTTGGCATCTTCATTGGCCTGCTGCCAGTTGGCAATAGCGCTCAAGAGCAGCTTCTCCAGCTTGGCTGCCCCTACCTTGGGCTCGAACTTAAGTATGCTCAGGGCATTGGTTACGCGCTCGCCTCTTATCAGGTCGGCCACCAGGCGCATCTTGCGTGGTGAGGTAGGTACGTTTTTCAGTTTAGCAACAGCTTCCATAATTATCTTCTGCCTTTATCTTTTTTAGAAACATGGCCCCGGTAGGTACGGGTAGGGGCAAATTCACCCAGCTTATGCCCTACCATATTCTCGGTAACATATACCGGAATAAACTTGTTGCCATTGTGCACGGCAAAGGTGTGTCCTACAAAATCCGGGGAGATCATCGACCTGCGCGACCAGGTTTTGATCACCGACTTCTTGCCGGACTGATTCATGGCTTCGATTTTTTTCTCCAGCCTGAAATCTATATAAGGTCCTTTTTTAAGTGATCTTGCCATTATTTCTTCCTCTTACTAATTATCAACTTATCGGAATATTTCTTCTTGGGCCTGGTTTTAAAGCCTTTGGCATAGATGCCGTTGCGTGAGCGCGGGTGCCCACCGGAGGCGCGGCCTTCTCCACCACCCATAGGGTGATCTACCGGGTTCATGGCTACACCCCGAACACGCGGCCTGCGTCCCAGCCACCTGTTGCGGCCGGCCTTACCCAAGCGTACATTCATGTGGTCGGAGTTGCCCACCGCACCAATGGTAGCCATACAGGTGGTCAGCACCATGCGCATTTCGCCCGATGGCAACTTAAGGGTGGCATACTTGCCCTCACGGGCCAGCAACTGGGCATACGAACCGGCACTGCGAGCCATAGCCGCCCCCTTGCCGGGCTTGAGCTCGATGTTATGCACTATAGTACCCAGTGGAATATCGCTGAGATAAAGGGTATTGCCCACTTCAGGGGCTACGCCCTTACCGGAGTTCACCGTTTGGCCTACCTGCAGGCCTTCCGGGGCAATGATATAGCGCTTTTCGCCATCAGCATAATACAGCAAGGCTACCCTGGCTGAGCGTGACGGATCGTACTCGATACTCTTAACCGTGGCCGGCACACCAAACTTATCGCGCTTGAAGTCCACATTACGGGCTTTGCGCTTGTGGCCACCGCCAATATTACGCACGGTCATTTTACCGCTGTTGTTGCGGCCACCCGACTTCTTCAGTGTTTTGAGCAACGACTTCTCCGGCTTTGATTTGGTGATTTCATCAAAGGCGGGTGCCACCCTGAAACGGGTGCCTGGCGTTATCGGTTTTAATTTCTTTACTGCCATTGTCTTTTCCTGTTTTATATGCCGCTATAGAAATCAATCACATCACCCTCGGCAACCGTAACGATGGCCTTTTTATAACTGGGTGTGCGGCCGCTTATCACACGTGATTTGGTGTACCTGGCTTTGGTCTTGCCCGGGTAGCGCATGGTGTTTACGCTCTCTACCGTAACGCCATACATTTTTTCTACCTCTTGCTTGATCTGAATCTTGTTGGCACGCTTATCTACAATAAAGCCGTACTTACCCGATTCATTCAGGGCAGACACCTTTTCGGTAATCAAGGGTTTTATCAGTACACTCATTTTTTCAACAAGTTTTGTTCGATCTTCTCTACCGAGCTCTCTACCAATACCAGGGTATCGGCATGCAACACATCATAGGTATTTAGGGTGTCGGCAGTGGTTATCTTGGTGTTCTTGATATTGCGTCCCGACAAAATCACATTGCGATCCGATTGCGGCAACACAAACAAAGTCTTTTTATCAACCAGCTTCAGGTTATTGAGCATGGCTATGTAGTCTTTGGTACGGGGTGCTTCAAAGGTAAAATCTTCCAGTACGGCTATGGCCTTCTCCTGGGCTTTGTAGCTCAGGGCCGATTTGCGTGCCAGGGCTTTTACCTTTTTGTTGAGCTTGAAAGAATAGCTGCGCGGCTTGGGGCCAAATACACGGCCGCCACCTCTGAATAAAGGTGACTTAATGCTGCCGGCCCGGGCCGTACCGGTACCTTTCTGGCGCTTGATCTTACGGGTAGAGCCCCTTACCTCGGAGCGTTCCTTGGCTTTATGAGTACCCTGCCGCTGATTAGCCAGATATTGTTTAACATCCAGATATATGGCATGGTCGTTGGGCTCAATACCAAAGATTTCCTTTGACAACTTCACCTTGCGACCGGTATCTTCTCCGTTGTTTTTTACTACTGCAACGTTCATCTTCCTATTTCTCTAAAATGACAGTCGAATTCTTGGCTCCCGGCACCGCACCTGAAACTACAATCAGGTTTTTTTCAGGAATCACTTTAAGCACCTGCAGGTTCAGCACCTTTACACGATTGCCACCCATACGGCCGGCCATACGCATGCCTTTGAATACCCTTGACGGGTACGAAGCACCACCGATAGATCCCGGAGCGCGCTCGCGGTTGTGCTGACCATGCGTACGCTGGCCTACACCACCGAAACCATGGCGCTTAACCACACCCTGAAAACCTTTACCTTTGGAAGTGCCCACCACGTCCACAAAATCACCTTCGGCAAACACATCGCCCACCTTGATCTCCTGACCCAACTCAACACCACCTTCAAACTCTACCTTGAAATCCCTGAACTCCACTACTTCTTTTTTGGGCGTAGTGCCGGCCTTGGCAAAATGGCCCTGGAGTGGCTTGGGAGTGTTTTTCTCCTTGCGTTCACCATAGGCCAGTTGTACGGCAGAGTAGCCATCGGTTTCCGGGCTTTTTACTTGTGTAACCACACAAGGACCAGCCTCTATCACTGTGCATGCAACGTTACGTCCATCGGCACTGTAGATGCTAGTCATTCCGATTTTTCTTCCTATTATACCAGACATTTTATCTCTCTATACCTGTTCGGTTATTCTATATTTCAGGCCCTTCTCTCAAAAGGGACTGCAAAGATAGCAATTTTATCACACAAGCCAAGCAGCGAGGAATTATATTTCCCTCCATGCTTTGACAAAAAAAAGAACCAATAAAAATTGGTTCTTCGGACACAAGCCGGTAATATGCTTATACCTTAATCTCTACATCAACCCCACTCGGCAACTCGATTTTCATGAGGGCATCAACTGTCTTGGAACTGGTGGAAAAAATATCCAGCAGCCGCTTATAAGTACACAGTTGAAACTGCTCACGCGATTTCTTGTTGACGTGTGGCGAGCGCAATACGGTAAACTTCTCCTTTACGGTAGGCAAAGGAATGGGGCCGCTTACAATAGCACCGGTAGCTTTTACCGCGCGCACAATCTTCTCGGCTGATTTATCGACCAGGTTATAATCGTATGACTTCAGCTTTATTCTTATTTTTTGATTCATAACTTCCTGGTTATGCAGTTACTCCTTTTATTTCTTCAATTATTTTATCGGCCAGATGCTTGGGCACCGGATCGTAGTGCGAAAAGGTAAGGGTAGCCGAAGCACGCCCTGAGGTAATGGTGCGCAGATCGGTTACATACCCAAAAAGCTCGGCCAGCGGCACATCGGCTTTCAGCACCTGGGCGCCACCTTTGGTATCCATCCCTTTCATGATACCCCTGCGCTTGTTCAGGTCGCTGTTTACAGGGCCGGTATATTCTTCCGGTGTTACCACCTCTACCGACATAATCGGCTCCAGCAAGATCGGGTTGGCCTTTTTGGCTGCTTCCTTGAAGCCCAGGCGGGCGGCCATCTCGAACGACAGCGAGTCGGAATCGACATCGTGGAACGAACCGTGGAACAACCTTACATAGAGGGAATCCATCGGGAAGCCGGCCAGCGGGCCATTATTCATGGCACTTTCAAAACCTTTTTCAATAGCCGGGATAAACTCCTTGGGAATGACACCACCGACAATCTGGTTGTCGAACAGCAAGCCTTGCTTGCCGTCTTCACGCGGCCCCAGCTCAAACACGATGTCGGCAAATTTACCTCTACCACCGGTTTGTTTCTTATACACCTCTTTGTGCTCTACGTTGGTGGTAACCGCCTCTTTATAGGCTACCTGCGGAGCACCCTGGTTGATCTCGACCTTGAATTCGCGCTTCAGTCGGTCAATGATAATCTCCAGGTGCAGTTCGCCCATACCACGCAAAATGGTCTGACCGGTCTCTTCATCGGTATGTACACGCAAGGTGGGGTCTTCTTCCACCAGCTTGGCAATGGCCATACCCAGTTTATCCACATCGGCCTGGGTCTTGGGCTCTATAGCATAGCCGATTACCGGCTCGGGGAATGACATAGACTCCAGTACCAGCTTGTGCTTTTCGTTGGTAAGCGTATCACCGGTCTTGATATCTTTAAAACCTACACCTGCCGCAATATCACCCGCTTCTACCACATCTATCGGGTTCTGCTTGTTGGAGTGCATCTGCATCAGGCGGGAGATACGCTCGCGCTTGTTGGTGCGGTTGTTATATACGTACGAGCCTGCCTCGAGCTTACCGGAATATACCCGGAAGAAGCACAAGCGACCTACAAACGGGTCGGTGGCAATTTTAAAGGCCAGGGCGGCAAACGGTTCTTTTACATCAGGCTTGCGAATTTCAGTTTCGCCCGTATCGGGGTTTACACCCTCTACCGGAGGCAGATCGAGCGGAGACGGTAGATAGGCAGCTACAGCATCAAGTAAAGCCTGTACGCCTTTGTTTTTAAAGGCCGAGCCACACAGCACCGGAGAGAACGACATATCTATCACTGCCGAGCGGATAGCCGCTTTCATTTCATCTTCGGTAATGCTGTCGGGGTCTTCAAAGAATTTCTCCAAAAGATGATCGTCATATTCAGCCACTGATTCGATAAGCTGCTGACGCCACTCCTCCACCGTGTCGGCTATATCTTCGGGTATGTCTACATATTTATAGGTCATACCCTTGTCTTCTTCGTTCCAGATGATGGCTTTATTGGTGATCAGGTCAACCACGCCTTTGAAATCATCTTCGGCACCGATAGGTATCTGCAAGGGCACCGGCTTGGCACCCAATTTGTCTTTTATTTCTTCTACGGCATTGAAGAAGTCGGCACCAGCCCTATCCATTTTATTGATAAAACAGATACGCGGCACCTTATACTTATCGGCCTGGCGCCACACGGTCTCAGACTGCGGCTCCACACCCGAAACGGCACAAAACAGCGCTACCGCGCCATCGAGTACTCGCAACGAGCGCTCTACCTCTACGGTAAAGTCAACGTGGCCGGGGGTATCAATAATGTTAATAATGTATTCCTTGGTCTCAGGTGTTGCCTGGCCTTGTTCGGTAGGGTATTTCCATGAAGTGGTAGTAGCAGCCGAAGTAATGGTAATGCCACGCTCCTGCTCCTGCTCCATCCAGTCCATGGTGGCAGCCCCATCGTGTACTTCACCTATTTTATGGCTCAGCCCGGTATAATACAAAATACGCTCGGTAGTGGTGGTTTTACCGGCATCGATATGGGCCATAATGCCAATGTTTCTTAAAAATTTAAGATCTTTTGCCATAATTAAAATCTGAAATGTGAGAAGGCCTTATTCGCCTCGGCCATCCTGTGTGTATCATCTTTTTTCTTTACTGCTGCACCTTCACCTTTGGAAGCGGCTATGATTTCTCCGGCCAGTCGTTCGGTCATGGTTTTTTCGCCACGCTTGCGGGCAAAACCGATCATCCATTTTATGCCCAGCGAAATCTTGCGCTCAGGCCGTACCTCCAGCGGCACCTGAAAGGTAGCCCCCCCTACCCTGCGGCTTTTTACTTCCAGAGAAGGCATGATGTTATTCAAACCTTTCTTCCAAATTTCCAGTCCATTCTCACCTGTTCGTTTTTCTACCAGCTCCAGGGCATCGTAGAAAATAGAATAGGCAATACTCTTCTTGCCATCGATCATCAGGTTGTTAACGAAGCGCGTTACCAGCGGGTCGTTAAACTTCGGATCGGGAAGAATATACCGTTTTTTAGGTTTAGCTTTTCTCATTGAATATTTTGCTTAAAAATGAATTATTTTTTGGGTCGCTTGGCACCGTACTTCGAACGCCTTTGGGTACGATCGCTCACTCCTGCCGTATCCAGGGCACCGCGGATGATGTGATAACGTACACCGGGCAGGTCTTTTACCCTACCACCCCTGATCAGCACAATGGAGTGCTCCTGCAGGTTGTGGCCCTCACCGGGTATGTAGGCGTTTACCTCCTTGCCATTGGTCAGGCGCACACGGGCCACCTTACGCATGGCCGAGTTAGGCTTTTTAGGAGTGGTGGTATATACCCTGGTACATACCCCCCTGCGCTGCGGACAAGCATCCAAAGCAGGCGCTTTCGACTTGGAAGTCAGTTTCTTTCTACCCTTTCTTACTAATTGTTGAATAGTAGGCATCTAATCTTTATTTTATTTACATATAATACCCTTGCAATTTTGGGACTGCAAAGATAGACAATTGAAAATAAGGATACAAAAGTTATTCTAAACTTTTTGGCCCTGCCATACCCTTGATTTCAGTTACCAAAAACAAAAGAGGTGCATCCTGTATTACGAAGATACACCTCTTTGTCAGGTTGTCATCCTAACTACCATCAGGCTTCGCCCACGGTACCGCCAAAATTCATCGGAAAATTGGGGGTACCATCGGTTTGTTTGATGGGCCCATGCACCGCCTCATACTTATTAATGTTATCATTAAGAGCATGCAACAGGCGCTTGGCATGTTCGGGGGTAATCACCACCCTGGCCTTTACTTTGGCTTTGGGCACCCCCGGCATCAACCTGATAAAATCGATCACAAACTCACTGTTGGAGTGGGCAATCATGGCCAGGTTGGCATACTGGCCTTCGGCCACTTCTTCCGACAGTTCAATATTTATCTGGTTGGGCTGGGGAGCCTCATCTTGCTTAGCCATAGCTATTCGGTTTTAACTTCCTGGCCTTCTTCCTCCTGCTCTTCACCGGCATTCAGCACCGCCTCATACTCTTCCTTATTGGCTACAATAAGGTTGTCGAAATGGCGCTGTCCGGTACCGGCCGGAATCAGATGACCGACAATTACATTTTCTTTCAGCCCTTTCAGGTGGTCGCGCTTGCCGCGGATAGAGGCCTCGCTCAGCACCTTGGTGGTTTCCTGGAATGAAGCGGCCGAAATAAAGCTTTCGGTACCCAGCGAGGCAGCGGTAATACCCTGCAACACCGGCTTGGAAACGGCCGGTTGGGCCGGCTTGGCTTCTACCAGCTTCATATCTTTGCGCTTCAGTATTGAGTTTTCGTCACGCAACTGGCGGGCATCGATAATCTGGCCCGGCTTCAGGTTCTCCGAATCACCGGCATCGGTTACTACCAGTTTATCGAGAATCTTGTCGTTTTCTTCACGGAAAACAAACCTGTCTACCAATTGGTTGGGCAGGAAGTTGGTATCCCCGGCCTCAATTACCAATACCTTGAGCATCATCTGGCGCACGATTGACTCGATATGCTTGTCGTTAATCTTCACACCTTGCAGACGGTATACCTCCTGGATTTCATCTACCAGGTACTCCTGCACGGCAGTAGGGCCTTTGATAGCCAGGATGTCGGCCGGGGTAATGGCCCCATCCGACAGCGGAGTACCGGCCCGCACAAAGTCGTTGTCCTGTACCAGGATGTGCTTGGAGAGCGACACCAGGTAGCGTCTTTTCACGCCATCTTTCGATTCGATAAAGATCTCACGATTACCGCGCTTGATACCGCCATAGGTTACCACCCCGTCAATCTCACTTACCACTGCCGGGTTGGAAGGGTTGCGGGCTTCGAAAAGTTCGGTAACCCTGGGCAGACCACCGGTGATATCGCGAGATTTACCCATGGTACGCGGTATCTTGGCCAGCACCTGGCCGGCCTTGATCTTATCGCCATCTTCTACCGCCAGGTGGGCGCCCACCGGCATGTTGTAGGCCTTCTCTTTGCCTTTGCCCACTACAATTACGGCCGGATTCTTAGTTTTATCCTTGGTATCGATAATCACCTTCTCACGGTGTCCGGTTTGCTCATCCGACTCTTCTTTGTAGGTAACATTCTCAATGATAGAGTCAAAAGCAATCTTACCATCAAACTCCGACAGGATAACGGCATTATAAGGATCCCAGTGGCAAAGCTGGTCGCCTTTTTTCACCTTGTCGCCTTCTTTTACATTCATAAAGGCGCCATACGGTACGTGATTGGTTACCAGTACATTTTTGGTTTTCGGGTCTACAATTTTGATTTCGCCCGAGCGGCCCATCACCACGCGCTGTTTTTCGCCTTCACGGTCAACCGTATCTACCACCCGTACATCTTCGAACTCGATTACCCCATCAAATTTGGCATTGATACGTGCTTCCACAGCAATGTTGGAAGCGGTACCTCCTACGTGGAAAGTACGCAGGGTAAGCTGGGTGCCGGGCTCACCGATCGACTGGGCCGCAATCACCCCAACCGCTTCACCTACCGACACCATTTTGCCGGTAGCCAGGTTGCGGCCGTAGCATTTGGCACAACCACCGCGCTTGGTTTCGCAAGTCAGCATAGAGCGTATTTCCACTTCCTCAATGCTGGTCTCGTCAATGCGCTGGGCAATCTCCTCGGTAATTTCATCACCCGACTGGCAAATGAGTTCATTGGTAAGCGGATCGTAAATATCATGTACACTCACACGACCCAGTATACGCTCGGAGAGCGGCTCGACAATATCCTCATTATCTTTCAGCGGACGTACAACTATACCACGCAGGGTGCCGCAGTCTTCTTCGTTGATAACCAGGTCTTGCGCTACATCCACCAACCTGCGGGTCAGATAGCCGGCATCGGCAGTTTTCAAAGCCGTGTCGGCCAACCCTTTACGGGCACCGTGGGTAGAGATAAAATATTCGATTACATCCAGTCCTTCCTTAAAGTTGGAAAGAATCGGGTTTTCGATAATCGAACCTACCGAACCGGCAATATTTTTCTGCGGCTTGGCCATCAGTCCACGCATACCCCCCAACTGCCTGATTTGCTCTCGCGAGCCACGGGCCCCGGAGTGCATCATCATATAAATGGAATTGAAGCCCTGCTGGTCTTCTTCCAGTTGTTTCATCAGGGTGGCCGTGAGCTGCGAGTTGATGCGTGTCCAAATATCGATAACCTGATTGTAACGCTCGTTGTCGGTGATCAGACCCATGTAGTAGTTTTGCCATACGGCATCTACTTCCTCCTTGGCTTTGGCGACCAACTCTTCTTTTTCCTTGGGCACTTTCACATCATCCAGCCCCATAGACAGACCACCTTTGTATGCAGCCTGGAAACCGAGGTCTTTGATGTCGTCCAGGAAAAGAGCGGTACGTGCCATGCCGGAGATCTTCAGCACTTTGGCGATCACCTTTTGCAGTTCTTTTTTGGTAAGCAGGGCGTTGATAAAGCC
Source organism: Cyclobacteriaceae bacterium (assembly GCA_015488485.1). Taxonomy (GTDB): domain Bacteria; phylum Bacteroidota; class Bacteroidia; order Cytophagales; family Cyclobacteriaceae; genus S012-113. The sequence continues at coordinate 40,242 of WFNR01000051.1, forward strand.
TACTTCTTCCGGCACGTGCTGGTTAAAGAGTACACGACCAGCTACGGTTTCTATTACTTCCGGTTTCAGCTCACCGGTTTTATCGTCACGTACATTTACCCGTACTTTTATAAAGGCATTTTTGGAAATCACCCCTTCGTTCAAGGCTATAATTACCTCATCAGGGCTATAGAACATCATGCCCTCTCCTTTTACGGGGTTTTCCTTAGTGCCTTTACGGCCTTTGGTTACATAATACAGCCCAAGTACCATATCCTGCGAGGGCACGGTAATAGGTGCTCCGTTGGCCGGGTTCAGGATGTTGTGCGATGACAGCATCAGCAGCGAGGCCTCCAGAATAGCCTCATGGCCCAAGGGCACGTGCACGGCCATCTGGTCGCCATCGAAGTCGGCATTGAAGGCTGTACATACCAGCGGGTGCAATTGAATAGCCTTGCCCTCAATAAGCTTGGGCTGGAAAGCCTGAATACCCAGGCGGTGCAAGGTAGGAGCACGGTTTAGCAATACCGGGTGCCCCTTCAGCACGTTTTCCAGGATATCCCAGATAACCGGGTCCTTGCGATCAACAATCTTCTTGGCTGATTTTACCGTTTTTACAATACCGCGCTCAATCAACTTACGGATGATGAACGGCTTGAACAGTTCTGCAGCCATGTCTTTGGGCAGGCCACATTCGTGTAGTTTGAGCTCAGGGCCCACCACAATTACCGAACGGCCGGAATAGTCAACCCGCTTACCCAACAGATTCTGACGGAAGCGGCCCTGCTTTCCTTTGAGCATATCACTCAGCGACTTCAGGGCACGGTTGCCATCGGCCCGCACGGCATTTACTTTACGTGAGTTATCGAACAGTGAGTCAACAGCCTCCTGCAGCATACGCTTTTCATTACGCAGGATTACCTCCGGAGCCTTGATGTCCATTAGTCGCTTGAGGCGGTTATTGCGGATGATAACCCTGCGGTACAGGTCGTTGAGGTCGGAGGTGGCAAAGCGCCCGCCATCAAGCGGTACCAGCGGCCGCAACTCGGGCGGAATTACCGGTACCATGCGTATCACCATCCAGCTCGGGTCGTTCTGTACCCTGGTTTGGGCATCGCGGAAAGCCTCTATCACCTTCAGGCGCTTAAGGGCTTCGGCCTTGCGCTGCTGGCTGGTTTCGTTAGCCGCTTTATGGCGCAATTCATAAGACAAATCATCCAGGTTGATGCGCTTAAGCAACATTTCTACTGCTTCTGCCCCCATCTTGGCAATAAACTTATTGGGGTCGTCATCTTCAAGCAGTTGGTTTTCGCGGGGCAGTTTATCCAGGATATCCAGGTATTCGTCTTCGGTGAGGAAGTCCATCTTGGAAATGCCATCTTCCTCTTTAATACCCGGCTGGATCACCACATAGCGCTCGTAGTAGATAATCTGGTCGAGCTTTTTGGTGGACAGGCCAAGCAGATAACCGATTTTATTGGGCAATGACTTGAAGTACCAGATATGCGCTACCGGCACCACCAGTTCGATGTGCCCCATGCGCTCCCTGCGTACTTTTTTCTCGGTTACCTCAACCCCACAGCGATCACAGATAATGCCTTTGTAGCGGATACGCTTATACTTACCGCAATGGCATTCCCAGTCCTTTACCGGCCCGAAAATACGCTCGCAAAACAAGCCGCCCATCTCCGGCTTGTAGGTACGGTAGTTGATGGTTTCAGGCTGGGTTACTTCACCGTGTGACGACTCCAGGATGGACTCCGGAGAAGCCAGGCTGATGGTAACCGATGAGAAATCTAATTGCTTGCTTTTCTTGAATGACATACTCTATATAATTAAATGAGCTTTTTCTGATTTTTAATCAAGGGTAATTTCAAGTGCCAAACCACGCAATTCGTGAATCAATACATTAAATGACTCAGGAATATTGGGTTTTTGCATGTTTTCCCCTTTTACAATAGCCTCATAGGCTTTGGCACGGCCAATCACATCGTCCGACTTAATGGTGAGAATCTCCTGCAACACATGGGCTGCACCAAAGGCCTCGAGGGCCCACACTTCCATTTCGCCAAAACGCTGGCCACCAAACTGTGCCTTACCGCCCAGCGGTTGCTGGGTGATAAGCGAGTACGGGCCGATGGAACGGGCGTGCATCTTGTCATCTACCAGGTGGCCGAGTTTGAGCATATAGATAACCCCTACGGTAACCGGCTGGTCGAAACGCTCACCGGTAAGGCCATCATAGAGGTAAGTACGGCCGAATTCAGGCAGACCTGCCTCTTTGATTTCCTTAGCCACTTCTTCCATAGAAGCACCATCGAAGATCGGGGTGGCATACTTGCGTCCCAGCTTCATACCGGCCCAACCCAATACGGTTTCGTAGAGCTGTCCGAGGTTCATACGCGAAGGCACACCCAGTGGGTTAAGTACAATATCCACCGGAGTACCGTCTTCGAGGAACGGCATGTCTTCTTCACGTACTATCTTGGCTACCACACCTTTGTTACCGTGGCGGCCAGCCATTTTATCACCAACTTTCAGCTTACGCTTCTTGGCAATGTAAACCTTGGCCAGTTTTACTATACCCACGGGCAGCTCGTCACCTACCTCGAGGATAAAACGCTCACGCTTGAAGTCTCCGGCAATCTCATTCCTGCGGGCAATATAGTTTTTCACCAGGGCTACCACCATCTCGTTGGTTTTGGCATCCTTGGTCCAGTTGTCAAGCAGCACATCCGAAATCAGGTTCACCTCTTCGGGCACCGCATAAGTACTTTCGTCACGGTACACATTCTTTTCCGGGAAAAGGTTGGCCTCGATGTTCTTGGCGGTAAATTTGGTACCCTTGCTCATCAGCACATCGCCAAACTTGTGCTTAATACCCTCGCAGGTCTTGCCACTTAGCAGCTTGGCCAGCTTGTCGATCATCTCGGCCCTTACAGCCAGCAGATCTTCGCTGTACTTTTTCTTGAGTTTTTCCACCTCCTTCTTGGCGCGGGCACGCAGATCTTTGTCCTTTTTAGGCCGGGCAAAAAGTTTGGTGTCGATAACCACACCGCGCAATGACGGAGGAGCCTTCAGAGAGGCATCTTTCACGTCACCCGCTTTATCGCCAAAGATAGCGCGCAGCAGTTTTTCTTCCGGAGTGGGATCGGTCTCGCCTTTCGGGGTAATTTTACCAATCAGGATATCACCTTCTTTTACTTCGGCTCCGATACGGATGATACCGTTCTCATCCAGGTTCTTCACCGCCTCTTCACTTACGTTCGGTATTTCGGAGGTCAGCTCCTCTTCACCCCGCTTGGTGTCGCGCACCTCCAGCTCATACTCATCTATATGAATAGAGGTAAAGGTATCATCACGCACCACCTTCTCGGAGATCACAATGGCATCCTCGAAATTGTAACCTTGCCAGGGCATAAAGGCTACCTTGAGGTTGGCGCCCAGCGCCAATTCACCGCCTTCGGTGGCATAGCCTTCACAAAGCGGCTGCCCTTTTTTCACCTTATCGCCCTTCTTCACAATAGGACGCAAGTTAATGCAGGTATCCTGGTTGGTTCTGCGGAACTTAACCAGCTTGTACGATTTGGTATCGCCCTCAAAACTGGTGAGTAGTTCCTCATCAGTCATATTGTATTTTACCTCAATGCGGGTAGCATCCACATAGGTTACTTCACCGTCTTTTTCGGCCAGTATCAGGGCGCGTGAGTCCACGGCCACGCGGCCCTCCAGCCCGGTACCGATAATAGGTGCCTGCGGCCTGAGCAGCGGCACTGCCTGGCGCTGCATATTGGAGCCCATCAGGGCGCGGTTGGCATCGTCATGCTCCAGGAATGGAATGAGCGAGGCGGCTACCGACACAATTTGGTTGGGCGCCACATCCATATAGGAGGTTTTGTCAGGCTCCACCAACGGGAAGTCACCTTCAAAACGTGCCTTGATTTTATCATTGATAAAATGCCCTTTATCATCCAGCGGGGCATTGGCCTGGGCAATATTGTGGGTATCCTCCTCTTCCGCAGTCAGGTACACAATATCGCTGGGCTTCATGCCTACCTGGCCGTCTTTCACTTTGCGATAGGGCGTTTCAATAAAGCCCATGTTGTTTACCTTGGCATACACACAAAGTGAAGAAATCAAACCAATGTTCGGCCCTTCAGGCGTTTCGATGGTACATAAGCGCCCATAGTGCGTGTAGTGTACATCGCGCACCTCAAAACCAGCCCGCTCGCGCGACAGACCGCCAGGGCCCAGAGCTGACATCCTGCGCTTGTGGGTAATCTCGGCCAGCGGGTTGGTCTGGTCCATAAATTGTGAGAGCTGGTTGGTACCAAAAAAGGAGTTGATAACCGAAGACAAGGTGCGGGCGTTAATCAGGTCAACGGGCTTGAAGTCTTCGTTATCGCGCACGTTCATACGCTCCTTAATAGTACGGGCCATACGTGCCAGCCCCACGCCAAATTGGTTGTAGAGCTGCTCACCTACGGTACGCACGCGCCTGTTGCTCAGGTGGTCTATATCATCTACTACCGCCTTGGAGTTGATCAAGCCTATCAGGTATTTGATAATGGCGATGATATCTTCGGTGGTAAGTACGCGTTTTTCCAGGCTGATATCGAGTTTCAGCTTACGATTGATACGATAGCGGCCCACTTCACCCAGGTCATAGCGCTTATCGCTAAAGAACAGGCTCTGAATCAAATCACGGGCCGTAGCCTCATCAGGTGCTTCGGTGTTGCGCAACTGACGGTAAATCTGCTCCACAGCCTCTTTGGCCGAGTTGGAGTTGTCTTTGGCCAGGGTGTTAAAGATGATGGCGAAATCATTCACCTTTACATCCTCGCGATGCAGGATAATCGACTTGGTGCCACTCTCCTGAATGATAGGCAGGTCTTCTTTTTCTATCACGTGGTCACGCTCGAGCAGCACTTCGTGCCTGTCGATCGATACCACCTCACCGGTATCTTCGTCTACAAAATCCTCGGTCCAGGTTCTGAGCACGCGGGCCGCCAGCTTGCGGCCTACTACTTTTTTGAGATTAGCCTTGGTGGCCTCGATCTCTTCAGACAAGCCGAACAGGTCGAGGATATCCTTGTCGGTGCCAAAACCGATAGCACGCAGCAAAGTGGTTACCGGGAATTTCTTTTTACGATCGATGTAAGCATACATCACATTGTTTACATCGGTAGCAAATTCGATCCAGGAGCCTTTGAAAGGGATGATCCTGGCCGAATACAGCTTGGTGCCGTTGGTGTGCTTACTCTGGGCAAAGAATACCCCCGGTGAACGGTGCAATTGAGAAACGATAACCCGCTCGGCACCGTTGATGACAAAAGAACCTTTTTCGGTCATGTAGGGGATATTACCCAGGAACACCTCTTGCTCAATGGTCTCGAAATCCTCGTTTTCCACATCGTTGCACGACAGGCGCAGCTTGGCCTTGAGCGGCACCGAGTAGGTAAGCCCGCGGTCAATGCAGTCATCTACCGAATAGCGCGGTGGGTCTACCAGATAATCCACGAATTCGAGCAGAAAGATGTCGCGCGAATCGGAGATCGGGAAGTTGTCTTGAAACACCTTGTACAGCCCTTCATTCTGTCTTTTTTCAGGCGGGGTTTCCAACTGAAAAAAGTCTTTGAAAGACTGTAACTGTACATCAAGAAAATCGGGGTAATCGAGAACTTTTTTTATGGACGAAAAACTGATTCGATCGTTTTGCTTTGCTTTTGCCAAAACTTTACTCTTTAAAGTTTATAAATATGCAGCCGGGCTGCGAAAACATTTGCGCCAACTTAAATTAGCGTAAACAGGAAAAGCCCCCGATCCCATTTTCGGTGGGACAGGGGCCTAATTTCTTAGGACCTAACCTAACAACCACAAAAGCGGTTACTTCAACTCTACTTCGGCCCCAGCTTCTTCGAGCTGCTTTTTCAGACCTTCGGCTTCGTCTTTAGGCACTCCTTCTTTTACAGCTTTGGGAGCGCTATCCACCACTTCTTTGGCCTCTTTCAAACCAAGGCCGGTCAGTTCCTTAACCAGTTTCACTACTGCCAGTTTGGCTCCTCCGGGTGACTTCAGGATTACATCAAAGGTTGATTTCTCCTCGGCACCGCCTCCTTCGCCTTCACCGGCAGCACCACCGGCCACCATTACGGGGGCGGCTGCAGCTGCAGGCTCAATGCCATACTCTTCTTTGAGGATCTCTGCCAGTTCGTTCACTTCTTTTACAGTCAGGTTTACCAACTGTTCTGCGAATGCTTTTAAATCTGCCATTTTCTAAATTGTAATTTAAATTGTTTTAACTCTTATTGTTCACGTTCAGACAAGGTTTTTACCAAACCGGCCAGCGTGTTGCCGCCACTTTGCAGTGCCGATACAACATTCTTGGCAGGTGATTGCAACAGCCCGATGATTTCGCCAATAAGCTCGTGCTTGGACTTGAGCTCACTGAGCATCTTCAGGTGTTCTTCGCCTATGTAAAGATCGTTGTCGATGGAAGCACCTTTAAGCATAGGCTTGGTATCACTCATGCCTGATTTCCGGAAGTCCCTGATTACCTTGGCGGGGGCATTGGCCACCTCACCGGCAAAAAGAATTCCCGAAAAGCCTTTTAATACCTTTTCATAAAATTCGCTATAGTCATTATCCAATTGCTGGAGCGCTTTTTGGATCAGGGTGTTTTTGTACACCTTGTATTCTACTCCGGCCTTGAAGCACATTCTTCTGAAAGCATTGATCTGCTCTACCGTTAAGCCGGAGGCATCGGTTACATAAAAGGCACCGTTGTCCTTCAACTTTTGGGTAAGCTCCTCAATAACTACTGCTTTTTCTTCTCTGGTCATGATTATATACCTGTTATTGAGCTTTTATCGAGTTTGATGCCGGGGCCCATAGTACTCGACAAGCTGATACTCTTAAAATACGTTCCTTTGGCCGAAGCGGGCTTGAGCTTGCTGATAGTATGCAAAATCTCTTCGGCATTTTCTTTGATCTTTTCCGGCTCGAACGATACCTTGCCGATGCTGGCATGAATGATGCCGTATTTATCGACCTTAAAATCGATCTTACCCATTTTCACTTCTTTAACAGCCTTACCGATGTCAATGGTAACCGTACCTGACTTGGGGTTGGGCATCAGGCCACGCGGTCCCAGCACCCGGCCCAGCTTACCTACCTTGGCCATTACCGTAGGCATGGTGATGATTACATCCACATCGGTCCAGCCGCCTTCGATTTTTTTGATGTACTCATCCAGCCCTACATAGTCGGCTCCGGCATCTTTGGCCTCCTGCTCCTTGTCGGGTGTGCAAAGTACCAGTACACGGGTTTCCTTGCCGGTGCCATGCGGCAGGGTGGCTACCCCACGCACCATCTGGTCGGCCTTTTTTGGGTCAACGCCCAGCCGTACATCTATGTCCACGGCTTCATCGAAGTTGGCAAAGCTAATTTCTTTAACAAGCTGCGCAGCCTCCTGCAAAGAGTATTCCTTGCCAGGCTCTAGTTTTTCTTCTGCTGCTTTGCGCTTTTTACCTATCTTTCCCATGGTCTATTCTTAATTATCACCCCAGGGGGCTTCACCTTTTACTAGAATACCCATACTGCGAGCCGTACCGGCCACCATACGCATGGCGGCTTCTACGGTAAAGGCGTTGAGGTCGGGCATTTTGGTTTCGGCAATCTGGCGCACCTGGTCCCAGGTTACGCTGCCTATTTTATCACGGTTGGGCTCCGAAGAACCTTTCTTTTTCTTGGCGGCTTCGAGCAGCATTACCGGTGCCGGAGGGGTTTTGATTACGAAGTCGAACGACTTGTCGGTATAAATGGTAACCAATACCGGCAGTACCTGACCCTGCTTGTCTTGCGTACGGGCATTAAACTGCTTACAAAACTCCATGATGTTCAGCCCCTTACTACCCAAAGCCGGGCCTACAGGTGGCGAGGGGTTGGCCGCACCTCCCCTAATTTGGAGTTTCAGATATCCGCTTATTTCCTTTGCCATTTTCTACTATCTCTAATCTAATTTTTCTACTTGCATATAGTTAAGTTCCACGGGCGTGTTGCGACCGAAGATCTTGACCATTACATTGAGCTTTTTGCGCTCTTCAAATACCTCCTCGATGGTACCGGTAAACCCGCTGAATGGCCCGTCCATAACTTTGATGGTTTCGCCCACCAGGAATGGCGTATCCAGCTTGGCTTCCAGATCATCGGCTTCTTCCACCTTACCGAGAATACGGTTGATCTCTTTTTCCTGCAAAGGCACAGGCACCCTTGATGTACCGGCACCCTCGCCCAAAAAGCCGATCACGCCTGGTATGGAGGTAATAATATGGTTGGCTTCGCCATGGCTCAGGTCGGCCTGCACCAATACATAACCCGGGAAAAAGTTACGTTCGCGCACGCGTTTCTTACCGTTGCGCATTTCATATACTTTTTCGGACGGGATAAGTATCTGCGCAATATAATCCTGCAGCTTTTCGCGCTCTACCTCTGTTTCCAGGTAAGATTTAATCTTCTTTTCCTGGCCACTAATTACCCGTATCACATACCATTTTAAGTCCCCCATAGCCGTCCCCTCTTAAAATGCCCCGTAAAACCAGGACATGGCGTTGTCAAATGCCAAGTCGATAATACCGATTATCACAGCAAAAATTACCGATGCCACCAGCACCAGTACCGAGCTGCTTTGCAAGTCTTTGTATTTGGGCCATGAGACTTTATCTCTCATTTCCACTACCGACTCTTTGATGAATGTGATCAACTTTTGCATTGACTTACCATATTAAAATTTTGCACGGGTGGAGAGACTCGAACTCCCAGCCAACGGTTTTGGAGACCGCTACTCTACCAATTGAGCTACACCCGTATTTCAAGTACAACCCAAAATTGGGAGTGCAAAGGTACGACTTCTAAACAATATAACAAACGCGTTTCAAGAAAATCTGAAACGCGCTTGTTATACCTTAATTATACCGTTATTACTCGATGATCTCGGTAACCTGGCCAGAGCCTACGGTGCGACCACCCTCACGGATAGCGAAACGCAGACCTTTTTCCATAGCGATAGGCTGGATCAGCTCTACCTCAATAGATACGTTGTCACCAGGCATAACCATTTCCACACCTTCCGGCAGCTTGATTTCACCGGTTACATCGGTAGTACGGAAATAGAATTGCGGACGGTACTTATTGAAGAAAGGTGTATGACGACCTCCTTCTTCTTTAGACAGTACATAAACCTCGGCCTTGAACTTGGTGTGAGGCGTAATAGAGCCGGGCTTACAGATAATCATACCGCGCCTGATCTCATTCTTTTCGATACCCCTGAGCAGCAGACCTACGTTGTCACCGGCCTCACCACGATCGAGGATCTTACGGAACATTTCCACACCGGTTACGGTTGACTTGAGGTTTTCGGCACCCATACCAATAATATCTACCGGATCACCGGTGTTGATAACACCGCGCTCGATACGACCGGTGGCTACCGTACCACGACCGGTAATAGAGAATACGTCCTCAACCGGCATCAAGAAGTCTTTGTCGATGGCACGCTCCGGCAACGGAATATACTCATCCACAGCATTCATCAGTTCCAGTACTTTTTCTTCCCACTGCGGCTCACCATTCAGAGCGCCAAGAGCAGAACCCTGAATAACCGGAATCTCATCGCCCGGGAAGTCGTACTCTGACAGCAGTTCCCTGATTTCCATTTCAACCAGTTCGAGCAGTTCAGGGTCGTCAACCAGGTCAACCTTGTTCATAAATACCACCAGAGCAGGCACACCTACCTGACGTGACAGCAGGATGTGCTCACGGGTTTGCGGCATAGGGCCATCGGTAGCAGCTACTACGATAATGGCGCCATCCATTTGAGCAGCACCCGTTACCATGTTCTTTACGTAGTCAGCGTGACCCGGACAGTCAACGTGGGCATAGTGCCTCTTTTCAGTTTCGTACTCAATGTGAGCCGTGTTGATAGTAATACCCCTTTCTTTTTCTTCGGGAGCGTTGTCAATCGACTCAAAGTCTCTTTCCTGGGCAAGACCTTGCTTAGCCAGTACTTTTGAAATAGCAGCAGTTAAAGTGGTTTTACCATGGTCAACGTGACCGATGGTACCAATATTAACGTGCGGTTTGGAACGATCAAATTTTTCTTTAGCCATGTTTGAAAATTCTTATTTAGTTAATATTAAATATTCGGTTTTTTACTTTGCAAATGTTACCGGTCAACGTTTTTGACCAATGTCAGGCTTGCCACCTGTTAAATTCGAGCCAATGAGGGGATTTGAACCCCTGACCTCTTCCTTACCAAGGAAGCGCTCTACCCCTGAGCTACATCGGCAGTCGTGCTTACTCAAAGCAAGCGGTCCTGCCGCTACAGGCAGGTTTGAGCGGGAGACGAGTCTCGAACTCGCGACCTACAGCTTGGAAGGCTGTCGCTCTACCAACTGAGCTACTCCCGCCTGTGCACCGAGGTCTGGAGCCGGCTCCAAGCCCGGTCACGTTGCACTCCTTTGCCAGGGCATCGGACTGCACCGTGGGGGGAGCAGGATTCGAACCTGCGAAGTCATAAGACAACGGATTTACAGTCCGTCCCAGTTGGCCGCTTTGGTATCCCCCCTGATCATCAAATTTATGAACGCTCCCTTTTCGTAAGGCAAGACTTCACCCACCCTGCGAATGTTGGGAGTGCAAAAATAGACGCTTTTTATTTTAACCCAAAATCTCCCTATAGATTTTTAGCCGGCTGGCAGAAAATATCCGGGCCGGGCCGGCAGGTTATTTTCCGGCATCTGCATTACCACCTTTTTCAGCAAAGAACTTGTCGAATTTTTGCCGCAATTTATCGTCCGGTTCATGTGGTGGCGTAAGCGGTTGCTGGCCGGGGAAAGTCTCCATATGCAAGGTTTGGGTGGGGAAGGCAAAACGCACCCCCAGGGTATCGGCCAGGCGGATTATGTTCATGATCATTTCATGGCGGTATTGCAACTCTTCGGCATATTTCGGGGTAGCGAAGAAGATATAAAACAGGATATTTAATGAGTGGTCGCCCATTTCATTCAAATAAATATGATGAAAATCTTTGCGGGTATGCGGGTGCTCTACCACCAGTTTGCGTAAGCCCTCGATAAATAATTCCAGCACATCTGGCGGGGTATCATAGGTAACGGCAATGTGGGTTTTGAACCTGCGATATACCCGCAGCCCGTAATTATTGACAGCCTGGTCCGACAGCTTGCCGTTGGGTACCGATATCACCGAGTTGGCAAAGGTACGAATACGTGTTGACCGCATGCCTACCTCCTCTACAGTGCCGTCAATGCCATCGGTAGTGGTAATCCAATGGCCGCTCTGAAAAGGTTTGTCAATCAAAATAACCAGCGAGCCAAAGAAATTTTTGATAGTATCCTGGGCAGCCAGAGCCAGCGCCAAGCCACCGACCGACAGCCCGCCCAGCAGGAGTTTTACATCAATATTCAGATTTTTAAGCACATATACCGCCCCGATAATAACCACAAAACCTTTTAATATTTTTCTTACCAACGGTATAAGTTGATCGCTGTATGAGGTACGTGCTTTTTGCGACAAGTACTCCAGGTACAGGCTTACCAGATCCATAGAGCGGTAAACCACTATCGTAGCAAACACCGGGATGAGTATTTCGATTGCCACCGAAAACAAGGCGGTAACCTTGATGGGCAATTGCAGTAACGGCATCAGCACTTCGGCCAGGAAAAAGGCCAGCAGCAGCGCAATAGGCCGGACGATGGGCCCCACATAATTATCGGCCAACCTATGTTTGCCCAGTTTGCGCAGGAGGCGAATCAACAAATACGGCATGATCCAGTTGAGAAACCGGAACGTCAGATAGGCCAGTATGATCAGCACCAAAATACCCAGATACTGCCAGGGTTGCAAACCGAGGATACGCTTGCCCTCATCCACCGGCAAATATTTAATCAGCCAGTCTATGCCCAGCGGAAAGGCCTGTCGGTAGAGTTCGGGTATTCTCTCGGCTGTAGTCTTGGACAAATACCAGTTGGAGCCCTGCTTTTCCAGATAGATATCAGCAAAACGATAGGTTATCTCATAAATATGTGGATTATTGGCCTTGGTAGTATCACGATAGTCCGGGTCGTCCGGCACATTATCCAGGTCAATTATTACCCCCTTGCCCTCCAGAAAGCGGTTGAGTTTTTCAAGAATATCAAGACGGTCATCCAGGTGGGGCACATCGGAACTGGAAATTATACGCGAGGCCAGCAGTGGATTTTTTTCTTTATTTTCAAGATAAAATTTTAGCGTAGCATAGGGCGAAGAAAGATCTACCGGCACATGCGCAATACGCTCAAGTTGTTCGGAGCGCGCCCGGTTACGCGCTTCGATGGTTTGTTCTTTTTCTGTGGCTGCTGTTTCTGTTGTGTCGGCCTGCGGCTGCTTGACCAACGCGGGTATTTTTTCGACAGTTTCACGGGCAAAAAGCCATGAGGTGCCATATTTTTTTAAATAAATATTTGGGTAAAGCACAAATTCATTCGCCTGCCGGGCAGAGTCGTAATAATCGGGATCGTCAGGCAGGGAATCGTAGACGAAAGCAACACCTACGCTATCAAGATATTGGCGTAGTTGCATAACCAAAGAAATGCGCTCCTTCCTGCTGAGCACATGCATCATGCTAATTAATTTGGCAGCCTCACGCTTTGGTTTGGGAGAATGTGTTAACTCATAAAAACTCCTAACCGCAGAGCGAGGAGATGACAAATCGGCATTCTGGGCAGAGGCCAATATGGGGAGTAACAATAAAATGGCTCCCAAAACCGGTTTTTGTAATATTTGCCTGGCTTTATTGGTAATCATCAGAAAGCAAAATTCAATTGGCTTATGGTTTGCCCATGGGCCGTGTAAATATAGCATTTTGCCTGCGATTTCCGATAAATCACGGCTACCTTATAATCGCTGTACAATTCCGTAGCGTTGATCAGATCACCACTGTTATTATATAAATAGAGATGCCCTGTATGGGTGTCGCGGACGATATACAAATGTTTGTCGAGGCCGAAGGCATAGAACTGCACTTCTTTTGGGTTGGCGTCCTCATAGTCCTTTTCAAATAATACATTGCCATCGGTATCGAGCAAGGCCAGCCGGTTGATATCCTGGCGGGCTATAACGAAGTCGTTGCCAGCAGCCTGGGGTACCAGGGTAAAACGGGCCGTGTTGGCCGGCTGGTACAATTGCTTGCTGGCATATAACTTACCGTTCAGGTCGAAAGAAACGAGCAATCCATCCTGCGACAAGGCAAAAAACCGCGATTCGGCAAAAGTACTGCCCGGCACAAAGTGCAGCGGATTGACCAGATTGAATAACAACTCCAACGGGAATCCCGGTTGTAGCTCGCCCCTGCGGTTACGCAGATCGATGGTACCATTTTGCAAACCGATTACAATACGGTCTTTACCTCTTACCCGAACGTGCCTGATCTGGTCGCTCAGGGCGCTCTGCATAGCCAGCGGGTCCCAGCCGGGTAGCAGATTCATCTGCTGGTCATAAAGGCGCAGGTTGCCGGCCGCATCGGTGAGCAAAAACCGGTAATGGCGATCATGGTCGTAGTCGAACAGGTACAGCCCCTGAATAGCAAAATCATGCACCTGCACAGGATAGCCCTCTACATCATCACCATTACGATCGATCAGGTAAACGGCCGAATCAGTGGTAAAGAGGTACTGAAGCTTGCGGTTTCGATAATAGTCTATTTGATAGATTTGCGACCGGATAGCAGCCGGCAACGGGCGTTGCCAGAGCACTTCGCCTTGCTTATCGAGTAGCAACAGGTTGTGCAGCGAGTCCTGTACCAGCAGCTCAAAGCTTTGGTCGCGGTGGTTGCGTACCACCCTGGGCTGGATGATCGGCCGGCTGGCCAGTTGGGTTACATACACCTCATTAAACTGCTGACGGCCGGTCTCGATCCTGCGCGGCTCATAGATCAGGTTGCAGGCCGAATAGAAGCGATTATCGAGATTGGTAAACTGGAATACAGCCAGGCCAAATTGCTTGATGGGCGTTTTGTTTTGCTGCCACCACTGCCGGTGTTTGGGGTTAAAGGCAACCACCCCCAGGTTCCAGGCCTGCGGGTTGCGGAAGATCAAGGCAAAGGTAGTTTCACCCAGGGTCTCGGTAATTAGTTCGCGGGTAATAGTTTGCCGGCCCCATACTTCATCATTCTGTAGCGCCCGCAACCAGTTTTGCAGCGCCACAGCCGAAGAGGCCAGCACCAGATAATCGTCATGGATAGTAAAATAGGTATCGGCAAAGCCCCGGAAAGGCTCACCCAGTAAGGTGGCCGGCAGGTCGGCCTGCTCTATCAGACCTATATCATGGCCGGCAAATGACTCATAGTAAACCGTGTCGCCATTTTCTTTTGCCAACTCTTCGGCTTTTTTATTAAAGAAATTTAATACTCCGGGAGCATCGGTAATTTTGGATAGCAACAGATACTGCGGTTGTCGACCGGCCAGTTCGGCATAGGTGATATCCCCGTCAAGAAAGTGAGCCAACAGGCCGGCCTCGGCAGACACCTCACTACCATTATTGAAATACCGCAACCAGCGTTGCTGCCAGCCAGGCACATCGGACACCCGGATGCTCATCACCCGGGCTGCATCATTTGGCACTAGCAAGAGGCCCTGCGGTTCGCCTGCCTCCTGATCCCGGAAAACGGACGTAAAATCATCGTTGCCGGCAAACAGAAACCCACTCAACAGGAGGCCCGAATCGCTGAAGGCAACATCATAAAAAGCCGACCCGGAAATCACCTGGCCGGAGGTCTTGCCGGGTGGCAAAAAGGTGTGCCAGAAAGCGCTTAGCTGGCGACCGTTGATATACAGATCACCCCCGTCATCCTGCAAATGAGACACATGAGTCAGTTCCGAATGGTTGGCAAAAAAGTTGTCTTTGAATGCGGCATTGATGTTGCGCACTACGTCCTCTACCAGGTAGCCATACTTGCCGAAGATTAAATAATCCTTATAAGAAATTGCCGATATTTCAAGCTCACCGGAGCGTAGTTCATAAATTGCAAAGCCATTGTACTGGCGGGTGGTCTGCCTGGCCGGCTTACCGGTATGATATTGCAAGAGTTCTTTTAATATATCTTTGGCGCGCAGCCCTCCCGGCATATAATACAACAGACCAGCCGACTGGCTACCGGTAACATGCAAGGAGAGCAATATAGGTTTCTGTTGTATCTCTTTAGCCAACCAGGTATGTGCCTGCATCAGGCTGTCGAAATGCCGGGACAGTTGGTCGGCAGTAGCAATTTCTGAGATGCGTAGCAAATCCTGCCAGTACGGCTTATCGGCCAAAGTAGCCCAGCGCTCGGGCAGTTGATCGGTCTGATAAACGACCACGCTGGTGGGCGGCACCAATTGCAGGGGCTCAAACGGCTGCGGGCGGGTAAGGTAGCGATAGCTGAAATAGGCCGCTATCAGCAACAAAACACCTACAAACAACCATTCCGGTTTCTTCACGCTGAAAATATTTATTTGGTCTAGCCCCGGCAAAAATACGGGAAACCGGTAAACAATTTCTTCCTGAAAGGCAGGAAGTGGATCGATAGCTCAGACCAGCAAAAAAATGGCCGGAATATTCCGGCCATTGCTGTACTTCATCCTATTCCAGAGCCACTAATATACATCGGCAGACTTATCGCCTGTACCATAGTTGATATCCACCACATAAGTATCTCCGCTTTTCAGCATAATTGAATAAGTACTGGCGCTAGTAGAAAAATAAATTCTATTATCGGCACCAACCAACTGACCATTGTGAGCATTCAGGTCAACCAGGTAGCCTGAGCCACCATCGAGGATTGAGTATAACCCACCCCATTGATACTCACCGCTTGGTAATACCCCCCCCCCGATCGGCACGATAACAGCACCACTGCCGGGCGCGCCTATCGCTGAAGGCTCCACGGTGATATTAAACTTGGAGGTATAACCGGCACCATTGCTGGCAGTGAAATTCACCGCCCAGCCGATATTACTCAAACCGGTTATCTGGCCCTCCGGGCTGATGTTATAAGGCCTGATAAATCTGGCAGCAGCTGTGGGTTGTATTTCCTCAACCAGCACAGTGGGCTGGGTAGATGTAGTAAATGAAGTCCTGAGAGAAAACTCCTGACTAGAAAGAATAATATTTCCATTGGAATCTACTTTCAAAAAAGACAAAACAGGTAGCATAAAAGAAGTACTTAAATCATATACAATATTCGTAAAGCTATATGGAGCAGTTGTGACAGATACCTTTCTGTATTCCAATTTGATGTCATCCGGCAATATGGTATAAGGCACCGTTACACCCGAGTTATCTACATCGAAACTCCAGATAGTGCCAAACTCGAGGATATCCATGGCAGCCTGGGTAGTAGCCCCACCACCGCTAAAGGCAAAGGTAGGCTTAATATAATCGTTACCACCATCCACTACATCAATCTGAAATATCCTGCCTATAGCCGATGTTACGTCAATCACAGCATCCGTAGTGCCTAAGGTATTTACCAATCGAAGATTAGAAATATTATCATAAATCTTCATCAGGTTATCCGGATCAAAGCCAAAGTCACCATTGTTAATTGCAGCATTTAAGGCATTATTAACCG
>WFNR01000052.1 GCA_015488485.1 Cyclobacteriaceae bacterium
GAGCTTGGCCTTAAGGATAAGGCACTTACTTATTACGAAAAGCTCTACCTGCTTACCGATGATTTGGGGACCCTGTATAAAATGGCTTTCTTGCAATATGAGCTCAAGCGCTATGCCGAAGCCGAGGTAAATATTGATATCCTTTTGCAAAACAGCGAGCTGGACAATCAGAAACTGCTGTTTCAAATGTCGGATGAAGAGCAAAAGGAATTTCCTATGCGTGTGGCAGTTTATAACCTGAAAGGCCTGGTAAAGAAGGAAAAAGGCGAGAAGGCCGAGGCCGAAGCAGCTTTTAAAAAGGCGTTGGAGTTGGCCCCAGATTTTAAATTTGCCGCAGATAACCTGGCTGAGCTCAACAAATAGAGTATTTTTTTCCAAAATTTTCTCATTTGCCGTGCAACCTGTGGCCAGCCGGGCTGTCTATAAGATAGAAACCTGATCTTGGAAGCACCGCAGTACCACATACACGATCATCTGGTGGCCCGCTGCCGCCAGGGCGATAGCCGGGCACAATACGAGTTGTACAACCTGTATGCGCGTGCTATGTATAATGTGGCCTATCGTATTGTAAACGATGCGGACGATGCCCAGGATGTACTGCAGGAGGCCTTTATAAGCGCTTTTACCAAACTCGATAGCTATAAGGGCAAGGCTGGATTTGGTGCCTGGCTCAAGGCGATTGTGGTAAACAAGGCCCTTAACCTGCTACGTAGCCGCAAGCCGGTGTTGATGGCGGATGAAGAAGTGCCTGAACCGGCTGAGGAGCCGCAGGAGTGGCCCGATATGAACTGGGAGGTGGAGCGCATCAGGCAGGCCATAGCCCGATTGCCAGATGGCTACCGGCTGGTAGTAAGCCTCTACCTGCTGGAAGGCTATGACCATCAGGAGATAGCCCAAATGCTGGGTATTTCGGAGTCAACCTCCAAAACCCAGTACCTGCGTGGCAAACAAAAGATACGGCAAATGTTAAGTAAAAAATCGGCTTAGTCATGACACACGACCCGCTTGAAGAATTTGTAAAAAAAAACCGGCAGGCATTTGATGTGCTACAGCCACCTGATGAGGCCTGGGATCATATTGCCCGGCAACTGAGTGAGCGCGACAATAAGCAGGTATGGTACATCTGGCGGATAGCAGCCGTGTTTTTCTTTCTGGCCACGGTGGCCCTGCTTATGGCGCGCTTTTGGCAGCCTGCCGGGGAATCCGAGGTAGCCCTTAATCCGGAAATACAGGAAGCCGAACAATACTACCGCAGCCAGATTAGCAGCCAGCAGCAATTATTGACCAGCTACCTGGCCGTACACCCCGAAATGACACAGGAGTTCTTGCAGGATTTGGGTGAGTTGCAAGACAATTATAAGCAACTGAAGGACGAGTACCGGCAGACGGGTAGCCAGGCAGTGTTGGCGGCCATGATCCGCAACCTGCAATTGCAGCAGCAACTGCTAACCGAACAACTAAATCTGTTAATGAAATTAAACAACCAACACGATGAAACGATTGCGCTATAAATTCATACTCTTTCTCTTTGTTTGGGGTATGCCCGGTCTGCTTTGGGCTCAGGTAACCCGCGAAAAGAAAATAGAGCGAAGCTACCAGGTACCCGCTCAGGGCATTCTGGAAGTGCATAACAAGTACGGAGAGGTGCATATCGATACCTGGACAAAACAACAACTGGATGTAGTGGTAACGATTGAGGTGACCAAACGCTCCGAAAGCAAGGCGGCTGAATATCTGCAAAAGGTCAAAATTGATATTGAAGACAGTAACCCGGCCCGCTTGTCTTTTACTACCTTCATTGACGGCAATATTAATATGCGAGGTAACGAAAAACTCCGCATTAACTATAAAATCATGATGCCGGTAGGCCATGACCTCGTGGTAGAGAACCGCTATGGCAATGTATATCTGGCACGTACCAGCGGTAAGGTAGGTCTAAGTGTAAAATACGGCAACCTGAAAACTACTGAGTTGCTTGGTACGGCCGAAGTGTATCTGGCCTATGGCAATGGCGAGATAGATAAGATTAATAGCGGAGAAATAGAGTGCCGCTACTCCAACCTGACTATTGATGAGGGCGGGGCGCTGGAGGTAAATACCGCTTATACCAATATTGATTTCGGCAGCATGGAGAATATAGAGCTGACCAATAAATACGGCAACATCACCTTCGATGAAGTGGGCAGCCTGCGGGGCGAGTCGAAATACGGCAGCATAAAAATTGATAAATTATACCATAATCTCAGGCTGGAGATGGCCTATGGTGGTGGGGTAAAGGTAAAGTGGGTGGCCAGGAGTTTCGATACTATAGACCTGGATATGTCCTACACGTCAGCCTCTTTAAGGTTTGAAAAAGGCCTGGCGGCCGAGCTCACAGCCGAATTGCGCTATGGCAATTTTGACTATGATGACCTGGAATTTGATTACAAGGTTATCGAAATAACAGGCAATCACGCTGTGTATAAGGGCGTGCTGGGCAAGGGTGAGGCGCGCAGCAAGGTTATCATCGAGGGGGCTTACAGTGGCGCCAGGCTCGGCTATGCCGAGTAGCCGGCCGGGGCTTCGTCCAGCAGCCTGCCTTGTTCGCATTTAAGCACCCGGAAAGGGTTTTTCGCCAGCAGCGAGAAATCGTGCGTGGCCATCAGCACCGAGGTGCCGCTGTTATTGATCTTCTTAAAAAGTTCGAGAATGCCTTCCGACACCTCCGGGTCGAGGTTGCCGGTAGGCTCATCGGCCAGCAGTATCAGCGGTTCGTTGAGCAAGGCGCGGGCTATCACCACACGCTGCTGCTCGCCACCCGATAGCTGGTGCGGCATTTTGTTGTTTACCGAACCCAGGCCCACTTTCATCAGCACATCGGCCATGCGGGCCTTCATCTTCGATTTGTCGCGCCAGCCGGTAGCCCGCAGCACAAACTCCAGGTTTTCGCTTACTGTGCGGTCTTGAAAAAGCTGAAAATCCTGGAAAATAATACCTAGCTTTCTGCGCAACAGCGGTATCTCTTTGGCCTTGATCTTGGCCATATCAAAACCCGCCACTTCCAGATTACCCAGGCGCAAGGGCAGATCACCATACAGGGTGCGCAACAGCGAGGATTTGCCGCTGCCGGTACGCCCTACCAGAAAGACGAATTCCCCCTTTTTAATGGTGAAATTCACTTCTCCCAGTACGGTTTTGTTATCCTGAAAGATACTTACATCACGGGCATTGATAATGGCTTCAGCAGTAAAGCTCATGGCAGGTTTAGTTCGGTTAATTTGCCAAAAGGTAAGGATTTTATCAAAGAAGACAAATACTCTTCCTGACCACCCAGCCCGATACGCTCCAGGTCTTTGAGGGGGCGGTCTACCCTGAAGTAGGCTACCAGGGTAAAATTATCGTCCCTGATTTGGATGTAATCGGGTATTTTGGCTTTGCCTCTTATTTTAATGATATACACTTTTTAAGCCTGTGATTTGCGGTAGTCGGCCAGAAATTTTTCCAGGCCGATATCGGTAAGCGGGTGCTTGAGCAAGCCTTTGATGGCGCTCAGCGGGCAGGTGGCCACATCGGCCCCGGCCAGCGCACAGTCTATTATATGACGGGTGTGCCTGATAGAGGCGGCCAGCACCTGGGTATCAAAATCATAGTTGCTGTAGATGGCCAGGATCTGCCGGATCAGCTCCACACCGCTTTCGGAGATATCATCCAGCCGGCCGATGAAAGGGGATACATAGGTTGCCCCCGCTTTGGCTGCCAGCAAAGCCTGGCCGGGCGAGAACACCAGGGTGGCGTTGGTACGGATATTCTTGTCGGACAGGTAGCGAATGGCCTTGATGCCGGCTTCAATCAGCGGTACCTTTACCACAATCTTCTGGTCGATTTCAGCCAGTTCCAGGCCTTCGTTGATCATCCCCTCATAATCGGTAGCCACTACTTCGGCACTCACATTGTCATCCACAATCTGGCAGATGGCTTTGTAATGTTTGTAAATATTTTCTTTGCCTTTAATACCTTCGCGGGCCATCAATGAAGGGTTGGTGGTTACGCCATCCAGGATACCCAACGCCTGGGCTTCTTCGATTTCCTGCAGGTTGGCTGTATCGATAAAGAACTTCATATAAAGGTTGAGGTTGGTTTGATACAAAAATGGCAAATCAAGTATCGCACCGCTACAACTACCTACCCTTGCTTCCTTCCAGACCTGGGGGAGTTCGGTAGGAGCTGGTCGTACCGATTTGCCGTTGCAAAGTTAAAGGGATTTTCAATGTCTTGATATAATTTTTGTTTATTTATCAGATTTAATGCCTTTGAGGTACAGGTTGAATTCCAGGGCACTGCCTTCGGCAAATTCATCATATTCCAGGTCGTCATAAATGTCCTGATCAAACTGGCGGGTAGTTTGCTGCAAACCGCCTTCTTTGCTTACCAGCAGTTCGAGCCCTTCCAGACTAACAGGGTTAATGCGTACCAGGATAAGCCCTTCCGGCAACTCTTTTTTAAAATAGCGATAGATTATCTGAGCCATAGGCCAAAGTTATGATGTATCTGTTGGATTTTTATTTTTGAACCATTGGAATTAACTTGGTTTGATTTTTAGTAGTAATTGTTTAATATGCACCATAAACAGATTTAGCTATGGGAAAAGGAGACAGAAAAACCCGCAGGGGCAAAATAACCAAAGGTACTTTTGGGGTACGCAGACCTCATAAGCCCAAAAAAGCAGCAGTAGCAACTGCCGCGCCCAAAGCGGCTACCAAGCCTAAGGCCAAACCGAAAGCCAAGACCTCCAAGGCCAAAGCCAGTGCCGACAAGGCGGAGAAATAAACAAAGAAAATCATGGAAAAGTATGACCTCTGTATTATCGGGGCCGGCCCATCAGGCTATGCGGCTGCCATGCGCGCGGTAGATTACAACAAAAAAATACTGCTGGTAGAGCGTAATGAGCTCGGTGGTGCAGGGGTGACCAATGGTGCGTTGTCGTCCAAAACCTGGTGGGAGCTGGCGCGCAATGTAGATGCCCTGTACCAGCATAAGGCGCGCTACAACCTGAGCGCTCCCGAGCTTAATTTCGATGAGCTGAAAGAGCAGGTTAATGATGCGGTAAAAGAGCGCAAGGCCTTGCTCAATATGCATCTGGAAAAACTGCGCTCCGGGGCTGAGGCCAAGGATATCACCTTTGTCAAAGGGCATGCCTATTTGCGCTCGCCACATGAGGTGGAGATAACCTCCGAGAGCGGCAAAAAAACAATTTATGCCGAGTACATCATCCTGGCCACCGGCAGCCGGCCGCGCAAGCTGCCCGAAATCCCGATAGATGAGGAAATCATCATGACCAGCGATGGCATCGCCAATCTGCAGACTTTCCCGCGTAGTATGGTAATCCTGGGGGCCGGGGTGATAGGCTGTGAATTTGCCACTATTTTCTCTATGATGAAGCGCACCAAGGTGCACCTGATCGACAAAGGCGATCGTATTTTGCCCTTTGAAGATGAAGATGTGGTACGCGTAATCGAACAGAACATGGAAGCCCACGATGTGCTCATACACCGTAATTCGCGTATGGTGCGCATGGATATTGTGGACGGTGAGGTAGAGTACGAACTGGAATATACCGATGGTCGCCATGAGGTGTTTCGTGTAGAAAAAGCCCTGGTGTCGGTGGGGCGGGTGCCCAACTATGAAAACCTGGGGCTGGAAGAAATAGGGGTGGAAATGGATAAACGCGGCATTATCGACCGTGATACCCAGACCAGTATCCCTAATATTTACGCAGTGGGGGATATCACAGCCGATATCGCCCTGGTAAATGTCGGGGAGTTGGAGGGGCGCTATGCGGTAGATCGAATTTTCGGCAAGCCGGCCCGTAAGCTGGTGTATGAAAATATTTCGACTATTATGTTTCTCAATCCGGAAGTAGCCGGGGTGGGGCTTAATGAACAGCAAGCCCGTGCCAAGGGTATTGACTACAAGGTGGCCAGCGTGGATTACCATTTGATACCGCGGGCGGTGGCCAAACGCAACACCCAGGGTTTTGTAAAGATGCTGGTAACCAATGATGAGCAGATGAAGATACTCGGCTTGCGGGTGGTAGGTGAGCATGCTTCCAGTGCCATGCAGGCCGTGGCCTTGCTGATATCGATGAACAAGGGCATAGAAGAAATAGCCGAGTGTGTACACCCGCATCCTTCCATACCCGAGGGCATTCAGGAATGCGTACGTTTGTTTTTGGGCAAATCCACCTTTAAGCC
>WFNR01000053.1 GCA_015488485.1 Cyclobacteriaceae bacterium
AACTATTGCAGCCGAACGGGCTGCTTTACGGCCATCCTATTCTGAAAAAAGACATCATTGAAGAAGACGGTTCTATGTCGAACCTGAATAAAATTAAGGTGCTGATGGCCGAGAGCCTGATCAATGGTTCGCTTATATTGCGGCAGCATGAGATCAACTCCGAAGATGACTTTTCGGAAGTGATTATGGAGACCGTACGGTATATCGGTAATTTTTATCAGAAGGTTTACCCTGAATTGTCGGTATCAGGCCGCACCCTGTTCGGGCGCAAAAAATCGCCCCTTGAAATAGCCGAAAAGATACTGGAAAAGCGCATTGACATCCATGAGGGCAATGATAATTTCTGGCTCAATTTCTTCAACAACAGCTTGCTTTTTCTGGACATTTACTTATTTGGTCAATGGCTGAATGTAGGGGATGATAAGCATACTGCGCTTTTATTCAAAAATGAAAAAGACACCTTGCGCCTGACGGTGGTCAAGGTGTTGGCGGCTGCCGCACATGCCAACCAAAATATCGAAGAAGAGGAGCAGGGGCTGTTCGACTATTTCCTGCAGTCGTCACAGCTTAGCGCTACCCAGAAAGAGCAGGCCCGCAACATATTCAAAGAAGGTGTGGATATTGTCAACATTGATATCCCCTCGCACAATTCATGGTTGCTAAAGAGGTACTTCCTGGAAATGGCTATTCTTATTGTATGGGCTGACCGTAAGCTCGAAGAGTCGGAATATGCTTTTCTAAAGCGGCTGAATAGCCGCTTGGGCTTCCATGATGAAGACCTGGAAAACAGCCTGCTGGCTGTGGAGGGCTTTGTGCTGGAAAACTGGGAATATCTGGAGGATTTGCGCAGTGGCCATGAATACAAAGAGGTGTCGCAGGAATATCTGCAGCGGGTGCACAAGCTGGCCGAGCGCAATGCCGCCCGTATTGCTTCGGAGGTGGAGGCCCAGTCGGAGCTGCAAAAACTGCTGAGCAAAGCACGCAGTGGCAACCTCACCGACCAGGAGGCGGCTTTGTTGAAAGAAGACCTGATCAATGTACTTAAAAGGGTGCCCACCTTTGTTATAATCGGACTGCCTACGGCCTTTCTTACCCTGCCCATGCTACTTAAGATTTTGCCGGAAGATATTTTACCGAAGGAAGAATAACCTGCTGACGTCCCTGTATTTGCAGTGATTTTTTGTTATTTTTAAAACAAAATAAAACCACAGAACAATGTATGATTTAAAGCGTATGCTGGTATGTCTTGATCAGTCGGAGATCGATCAGACCTTAATAAAAGCTGCTGCCGAATATGGCAATCTGGGCCAGGCTACGGATATATATTTTGTTACGGTTGTTAAATCGCTCGAACTACCGGACGACCTGAAAGAGGAATTTCCGGACTTGCAAAAACCACTTGACGAGAAGATAGAGCAGCAGATGCGCGAGCGCATCAACGAAGCCTTTACCGGTGTAAACTGCCGCTTTCATTTTGATGTGCTGGAAGGCGACCCCACCAAGCAGATTATCCACTGGAGCCGGGTCAAAGAGGCGGATTTAATTATTGTAGGAAAAAAGAAATTTCATCTGGGCAAAGGACTGGTATCGCGCAATATCGTGAATCTGGTGCATTGTTCGGTATTGTTTGTTACCCAGGAAGCCAGGCTGCGTCCTGCACATATCCTGCTGCCGATTGATTTTTCCGAAGTATCACATTTGGCTTATCAGGAGGCCGTGCGCATTGGCAAGGCCGTGCAGGCGCGCATTACCTGCCTGCATATATACTCGGTACCCACCGGTTATCATACTACCGGCAAAACCTATGAGGAGTTTGCCGACATCATGCTTAACAATGCCCGCAATTATTATAAGGATTTTCTCAGCACCGAGGAGGAGTATCCGGATTTGCAGGTAGAATTTGTGCTCGACAAGCACAATGATCCCGACAAGGCTATTGCCAAATTTGCTGCCGCAGGTCCTTACGACCTTATTGTGCTGGGCTCCAAAGGACGCACAGCACTCTCGTCAGTATTGCTGGGCAGTGTAGCGGCCAAGCTGATAAAGGAAGACCTGGAAATGCCGGTGCTGGTAGTCAAGCCCAAAGACCACAATATGGGCTTGGTAGAGGCTATTTTGCAATTGTAACGCCAGCCCTAGCGCAGTACGTGATAGACCACCAACGAGGCCAGGTAAGCCAGGGAAGTCATATAAAGCGTGATGATGACGGGCCATTTCCAGCCTTTGGTTTCACGGTAAACGATGGCCAGCGTGCTCATGCACTGCATGGCAAAAACGTAATAAATCATCAGTGACAGCCCCACCGCCAGGGTAAATACCGGCTGGCCGGTTTCGGGGTTGATCTCCTGTTGCATACGATCTTTGATGGTAGCCTGGTCATCGGCACCCGATTGGATGCTGTACAAGGTGGCCATAGTGCCGACAAACACCTCACGAGCGGCAAACGAGGTAACCAGCGCAATACCCATCTTCCAGTCAAACCCCAGCGGGCGGATAACCGGCTCAATGATTTTACCTACCACGGCAGCATAAGAATGCTCCAGCTTGTACGAAGCCAGGCGGTCGTTGAATTCACGCTCGCTGTAGTTGGTGCCGGCCAGTTCCTGGCGCACCGCCTCTTCGGCATGCTGCATGTCGGCAGGGCCGTAGGAGGCCAGTACCCACAGTACAATCGAAATGGCTACAATGATTTTACCGGCCTCAAAGACAAATGTCTTTACTTTCTCGATAATGGTGTAACCCACATTGCTCCAGCGCGGTTGCTTGTAAGTGGGTAGCTCCATAATAAGGAAGGAGCGTTGGCCCGAGTGTACAAAACGGCTCAGCAACCAGGCCGACAGCAATGCCGCAGCAAACCCCAGCAGATATAGGCCCAGCAGCACCAGGCCTTGCAGGTTGAGGAACCCCAGCACGGTTTTTTCCGGGATAACCAACGCTATCAGGATGGTGTAAACCGGCAGGCGGGCCGAGCAACTGATAAGCGGGGTTACGAAAATGGTAATCAGGCGCTCTTTCCAGTTTTCGATGGTGCGGGTAGCCATGATGGCCGGTATGGCACAGGCCATACCCGAGATAAGCGGCACTACGCTCTTGCCATTCAGGCCTACCTTGCGCATAATCTTGTCCATCAGGAACACCACCCGGGCCATATAACCGGTTTCTTCCAGGATGGCAATAAAGGCAAACAGAATGGCAATTTGCGGCACGAAGATGAGTACTCCACCTACTCCGGGCACGATACCGTCCTTGAGCAGGTCGGTCAGCACTCCGGCCGGCAGCGTATCGCCCAGCCAGCCGGAAAAGCGGCTTACGTAGCTGTCTATCAAATCCATCGGCCAACTGGCCCAGCTAAAAATAGCCTGGAAGATCAAAAACATGATAAAAATAAATATCAGGTAACCCCACAGGCGGTGCGTAAGGATGGCGTCAATCTTATCGGTATAAAGTTTAAGGCCTTTGCGGCTGGTTGGCTGTTCGGCCCGTGCTACTATCTTGTTGATTTTACCGTAACGCAGGGTAGTGTCACGCGTCTGGATACTACGTGCCTCTTCGGCACTGACATCCCCACTTTTCAGCAGTTGATGCAACCGCAGGTATTGCGGTTCAGGGCCTTGGTTGATACGTGGGGCATATTTGGGGCCGGCCAGTTCGGTTACATCCAGAAAGGGTCTCTCTCTGGTGGCTACGGGTTGAGCCAGTATCGTTTTCAGGTCATTAATACCCTCGCCTTTGCGGGCGTTGATGGTCACTACCGGCACGCCAAATTCCTTTTCCAGTATCGCAGCATCTATTTTTTTGCCCATGCGCTCGGCCAGGTCCATCATATTCAGGGCCAGTACCACCGGTAGTCCCAGGTCTATCATCTGCGACAACAGCAGCAGGTTGCGCTTCAGGTTCGAGGCATCGGCTATTACTACCAGAATGTCAGGATAATGTGCATCGTCCGGATTGGTCAGGATGTCGGTTACTACCTGCTCGTCTTTCGATTTGGCATAGATGCTATAGCTACCCGGCAGGTCCAGTATTTCGAGCTGGTGGCCATCAGGCAGGGTACAGCTACCGGTCTTCTTATCTACCGTTACCCCAGGAAAATTGCCTACTTTTTGGTTAAGGCCGGTAAGCTGGTTGAAAAGCGAAGTCTTACCCGAATTGGGATTCCCTACCAGCGCTACCCGTATCTTGCCTGTTGCCATTTATTCTTCTACGAGCGATATGGTAGCGGCTTCGGCCTTGCGCAACGACAGGCTGTAGCCATTGTCAATACTGATACAAATAGGATCGCCCAGCGGGGCTACAAACTTGAGCGCCACCCGGGTGCCCGGCAGGCAACCCATATCGAGCAACTTCAGCGCCAGGTGCTCGTCTTTAAAGCAACACACCTTGCCCGTTTCTCCGGGCTTTAACTGGGCGACTGTCTTGGTTTGACTCAATTTATTTAGACTAATTATAAACAACAAATATAGTCCCGTTTTAGGCTAAGACAAAATGATTTATGTCAGGAAAGAAAAATTATTCAGAATTTTTCCAAATAAATCAGCCGGCTGCAAAAAAGAAAATCAGCCAAACCAGAAAAAACAGCGGCACCAGCACCGGGATACTGAAGCGCAGGATATAGCCAAAGAAAGAAGGCATTTTAATACCCAGTTGTTCGGCAATTGACTTTACCATAAAGTTGGGTCCATTGCCAATATAGGTCATTGAGCCGAAGAATACCGCTGCTACCGATATCGCCTGCAGCATCAGGATGGAATCGGGATAGCCGCCTTTGGCAAATTCCATAACCGAGTGAATGGAATTGATATCACCTCCTACCGAAGCCATAGCGGCTGCCAGGAAGTTAAGGTAGGTAGGGGCATTGTCGAGCACCCCCGACAACAGTCCGGTACCCCAATACAGGGTGTTATGATTAATCATCTCGGCCCCTGCCGGTGACTGGGCAAAATTACCCACCAGTTCCAGGGCGGGCATCATGGTGCCGAATATGCCGATAAATATAAAAGCCACTTCTCTGATCGGCTCAAAGCTGAAATCATTTTGCTTAAGCAACTCCTTGTTGGCCGTTTTGTAAGCCAGGAAAGAGACGGTAAGCATGATTAACTCCCGAAGGAAAGAAAGTTTTTGGCCGTCATAATGAATAGCCGGCACCCAGTCGAGCACATTCGGATCGAGGAAAACAGCCCCGACCACCATGCTCAGCCACACAAAGTTGATATGGCCGTGAAGGGTAATGCGGTTGTGAATTACTTCCGGCTCTTTCTTCGCATGCTTGTTGCGGATGTCATAAATGTAGAAGATCAGCAGCAACATGGCCAGGGCGAAACTCCACGGCAGCAAGTTATGTATCAGCGTCCAGGTAAACGGCACCCCCTTGAGGAATCCCAGAAACAAGGGAGGGTCTCCGATAGGCGTAAGCGAGCCGCCTATATTGCTTACGATAAATATGAAAAATATAATATGGTAAGCCCTGATCCGGTGCTTGTTCAACCGCAGGTAGGGCCTGATAAGCAGCATGGAGGCCCCGGTAGTACCGATAATATTGGAAATAATAGCACCAAAGAACAAAATACCCACATTCATCAGCGGGGTGGCCTTTTTGTCAATGCCGATCATAATGCCTCCGGAGGCAATGAACAGGCCGGTAAGCAGCGATATAAACTGGAAATATTCGAAAAAGGCATGCACCGGTCCATGCTGGTTGTGCAGGGCAAATATGTAGTATAGTACCACCAATGCCCCCAGGGTTACAGCAATTTTCGGGTAATTTTTGTGCCAGAAGTGCTCGTAAAACAACGGCCCGGTGGCAATCATGGTAAGCAGCAATATAAAGGGTATCACCGACCAGCCGGCCGGGGTACTATGATGTACCTCGTCACCGGTAGTATTATGTTCATCGGTACTATGGGTAGCGGTTTGCTCGGTAACCGTTGATGCCTGCGAGGTGTCGGCCTGAGCGACTGCCGGCAGACTACCGGCCAGCCAAACGAGGGCCACCAGTAGCACGGTGGCTACTGTGTGCATGCTAAAAAATCCTCTTTTAATCATCACTATAAAACTACAAAAAATGCCAACAATCAAACCTTTTTTTAATTGGCGTGGTCAAATCTAATACAAAGAGCCGTAACTCACGGCTTTTTTGTTATGAAATAAGCCGGCTCAATAGCAATGACTACCTTTGCCGGCTTGATGCGTGACCCAGATATGCAATTGGCAATAGACATAGGCAACTCGGCCGCCAAGGTGGGGCTTTTTGAGCAACACCGGCTGATGAAGACCGCTATTTTGGCTACTGATGATCTGCTCCACGCCTTGACAGCCTGGCCTGCCGACAAGGTGATTGTCAGTTCGGTCGACCGCGCGAAGGTGAAAGGTCTGCTGCCCGGTTTGCGCCAACTATACCGCCATGTACTGGAGCTGACCCCGGCTACCCCTTTGCCTTTTGAGGTGCAGTACCTCACTCCGCATAGCCTGGGGATGGACAGGCTGGCTGCAGCAGCCGGGGCGCTGGTGCATGCCAGGCCACCAGTGGCAGTTGTAGATGCCGGCACCTGTATAACCTGCGACCTGGTAAACAGTCAGGGGCAGTTTGTTGGCGGAGTTATCAGTCCCGGCTTGCGCATGCGCCTGCAGGCTATGCACCGGTTTACGGCTGCTTTGCCTTCTCTGGAACTGGCGGAACCACAAGGCTTTCCCGGACGTTCTACCGAAGAAGCCATGCTGCATGGGGCGCTAACGGGTGCCCGCCACGAGGTGGCCGGTTACTTACGCAGTTACCGGCAGGCAGAGCCGCAGTTACAGGTGTTCGTATGTGGGGGCGATGCGCAATACTTTGATAAAATAAATGAATTCGTCACCTTTGCACATTCAAATTTGGTGTTGGAGGGCTTAAATGCCATATTGATTTTTAATGAGAAATTATAAAAAACTGATTTTCATCGGGTTAATCGTATTGCTTGGCCCCCCGAAACTGACTGCGCAGTCAACCTACTCTACCTACTCCATCATTGGTATAGGAGATTATATCGATCCGGCTGTACCGGCTGCCATGGGAATGGCAGGCTTAGGTGTCAGCAACGGCTCTTATTGGTACCTGAACAACACCAACCCGGCTTTGCTTTATTATAACCAAATGGCCCTCTTCACGGCAGGTATTTTGGCCGAAACCAAAACCATCAACCAGCAGGGCTTCGAACCCTACAGAGCCGGCAGTGGCAATTTAAGCAATCTGGCCATGGCCTTTCCACTGGTGCGCAACAAATGGACGTTTTCGCTGACGCTGCAGCCTTTTACCTTGGTAAATTATGCTTTTACATATCCTGGGTTTTCTCAAGGCGCATTAGCGAATGGTACGATTGTTAACCGGGGAGAAGGCGGTATTACTTCACTTAACTTAAATGCAGGAGGCAAAATTTATAAGGGGCTCTCTGTAGGAGTGAAGATAAGCTATTTGTTCAGCAGCTATCAGAAACAATTTTCCACGATCATTGATGCTCCTGATCCGTCTTATATGGCTCAATATGTTATACGACAATCCATCAGTGACTTTGTTTATGGTTTGGGCGTGGCCTATCAGCAGAAGTTGGGTGAATATCAGCTAAATCTGGGATTTATCTATGACTTGCCTTCCGAATTAAGTGGTAAGGAGTTTATACGCATGGAGCAACGAACTTTGGCTAATGTAATAGTGTTTGCCGACACCTTAGTGAATGATATCCCCAATAAGGTTAATTATCCAGCTACCTTGGGATGGGGTATTTCATTTGGCAAACCTATGAAATGGTTGGTAGGTTTTGACTTCAAAACCCAGGATTGGGCACAACTGCAGGTGCCGCCTGAGTCCAGACCAGAGCGCTTTACCCGGAGCCGCAAGTATATCCTGGGAGGTGAATATACATCCGACCCCATGGACGTTCGCAGCTACCTTAAAAGGGTGACTTTCAGGGCGGGAGTCTCTTACGAAGAAAAACCTTATTGGCTGAGTGGTAAACAAATTAAAGAAATTGGCATTAATTTTGGGTGGTCTTTACCGGTATCACGCTTTTCCAGCCTTGATTTTGGTTTTATGGTTGGTCATCGGGGTACCACTGAGCAAAGTTTGGTTCGTGAAGATTTTTTTAAAATTTATTTTGGCGCCACATTTAATGATAACAGGTGGTTCCTAAGACCTAAGTTTAATTAAAAAGATAAATTAAAAATGAAAAAAGTATTTGTGACGCTGTTTATCCTTGTTATGGGAGGTGGTTTGGCCTGGGCACAAACCAATTGGAAATGGCCGGAAGACAAGGCAACCGCCAAGGAAAAAAACGTGCTTTATTCCGATTATGTAAAAATGGGAAGCTATAAGGAGGCTGTGCCGCCTATGCAGTGGCTACTGCGCGAAGCTCCTGATTTGCACCCTTCTTTATATAAAAACGGGGCCAAAATCTATGATAATCTGGCCAAAGCAGAGCAGGATCCTGCCAAAAAGGCAGAATATATCGACTCCTTGTTGTGGATGTACGACATGCGCATGAAGTACTTCCAGGACAGTGCCAATGTGATGAACCGCAAGGCTTTTAAGGCCTATAAATATTACGTTAAGGATTTTGACAAGGCCGAGTGGCTACTCGATCTGTACGACAACACCTTCCGGCTGGCGGGCGATGATGTGATGACCCAAAACCTGCTGGCTTATATGAATGTGATTAAAGTGAATAAGCTGGTAAAGAAGAACCTCACAGACGATGAAGTACTGGATCGTTATGACAAGATCAGCACGATTATCGACCACAAAATGAAAGAGCTGGAGGCCAAGGGTAGCAGCACGGACAAACTGAAAAAGCAGAAAGACCTGATAGATAAGGTACTAACCGAAATTGTCAAGATCGATTGTGCATTTATCGAAGAAAAGCTAGGGCCCAAGTTTAAGGAGACCCCTGACGATATTCAGTTGGTTAAGCGTATGTTCGGCTTTATGCTTACCTATAAGTGCACCGATTCACCCCTGTTTCTGGATGTGGCCAAGCAGCTCAACAAGCTGGAGCCCGATTTTGGGGTGGCCAAGCTGGTAGGTACACGCTGCCTGGCTGCCGGTGATTATGAATGTGCCAAAACCTATTATGATGAGGCCTTGTCGCTTACCGAAGATGGTATCAAGCGGGCACAGATATACACCCAACTGGGCAAAATGGAGACCAAAAAAGGCAATAAGGTAGCGGCCAGAAGTTATTACCAGAAAGCCCTTTCGGAAGATCCTTCCAACAAAGAGCCCTGGGTACTGATTGGCGACCTGTATTTCCACAGTTTTGAGCAGTGTGCCAATAAGAAGAGTAAGGTGGAAGACCGCCTGGTATTTATTGCCGCTTACAACATGTACAAGCGCGGTGGCGATACGGCCAAGATGAAAGCCGCCAAAGCACAGTTCCCTTCAAAAGAAGAGGTGTTTAACGATGACTATACGGTAGGGCAAACCCTTACCGTGGGTTGTTGGATCAATGAGAAAGTAACGCTGGCTACACGCGACTAATAATGAACTATTGGCAAAAAGTGGCTTATGTGGTAGCACATGGGCCACTTTTGTTTTTTGTGCTGCTGCTCGCTTCCTGCGATGAAGAGATGAGCAAAAAGGCTGAACAAACCATTTACAAAGGCCCTTTGCGCACCCTGGAGGATGCCGTGATTTATCATTCCGACTCAGGGCGCCTAAAGGCACGGGTAGAGGCCAAAAAGATTCTCGACCTGCAAAACCAGGACCGTGAGGTACCGGCAGGAGTGTTTATCACCTTCTTCGAAAAAGACGGTTCTACCACCGCCACCTTGCGGGCCGACTACGCCTACTACTATAGCGAGGAAGACCGCTGGCTGGCGCGCGGCAATGTGGTCATTCATAACTTAAAAACCGAAGAAACCCTTAAAACCGAGGAATTGTACTGGTATCCGCAAAGCGGTGATGTCAACACCGAAAAATTTGTTAAAATTGAAACACCGGAAGAGATAATAACCGGTACCGGCCTTACCGCCAAACAGGATTTTTTTACCTGGAGTATAAAAAAACCACAAGGAGTATTCATAATAGAAGATGAAGAATAAAACAAACGAGAAAACCGGCAAGCACACATTGTTTGACATTATATTGCTGTCTCTGAGTGCTGTGGCCATGATTATTGGCGTCCATCAAAGCATCAATTATGGCTTTGGCGCCTCCTACTGGCTGTACATGTTAGCCATCGGGTTCTTTTTGTATTATCAATTTCGCAAGCTAAAGAAAAAGCAACAGGAGCAACAGCCCAGGCTCAATCGCAGGGCCAAGCGCTATATGCAACGCCATGACTGAATCGTTGGATATCTATATTATCCTCGTTACCCTGCTGTTTTCGGCCTTCTTCTCAGGCATGGAAATCGCTTTTGTTTCAACCAATAAACTGCAAATTGAAATTCAGGCCCGCAAAAATGACCTGATTGGGCGTATCTTGTCGGGGTTTGTGCACCACCAGGATAAGTTTTTGAGCACTACTCTCATCGGCAACAATCTGGCCCTGGTGATATATGGTATCTTCATGGCCCGTTTGTTGGTGCCGGTGCTCGATAATATCACTCCGCCTGCTATTAACACCCCGGTAGTACTTTTGCTTGAGCAAACCCTGCTGGCTACCCTGGTGGTGTTGGTTACAGCCGAATTCCTGCCCAAAAGCTTGTTTATCATTAATCCCAACCGCATGCTGCGGCTGCTGGCCATTCCCATGCAGGTGGTTTACTATCTGTTGTATTTGCCTACTCTGGTGATAACCGGCCTGTCGCGCTGGGTAATTACCAGCCTGCTCAAACAGCAATACGACAATAACAAACCGGTATATGGTCTTACTGATCTGAACAACTACATCAAGCGCCTGGCAAAAGCCACATCGACAGATCAGGAGCATGACAAAGAGGCGGTACTGGATATTGACGAGCAGATATTTACCAATGTATTGCAATTCAAGAAAGTAAGGGTGCGCGATTGTATGATACCACGTACCGAAATCACCGCTATTGATATCAATGAAGCTACCATCGATGACCTACGCCAGGCATTTACCGAAAGCGG
The DNA here is from genome assembly GCA_015488485.1 of Cyclobacteriaceae bacterium. GTDB lineage: Bacteria > Bacteroidota > Bacteroidia > Cytophagales > Cyclobacteriaceae > S012-113. The sequence continues at coordinate 11,060 of WFNR01000053.1, forward strand.
CCATTCCAAGGTTATTGTGTATAAAGATACCATCGACAACGTGCTGGGTTATTGCTATGCCTTGCAAATGTTTAAAAAGCCCGCCAAGGTGGAAGATGTGCTGAAAGACATTATGCTGGTACCGGAGACCATGTATGCCTATGACCTGATGATGAAATTTATCAGCAGCAATAAAAGCCTGGCTGTGGTGGTAGATGAGTATGGCGGCACATCGGGGTTGGTAAGCATCGAGGACATCATAGAGGAGATAACCGGTGAGATTGAGGATGAGCACGATACCGATATGCTGCTTGAAAAGAAGGTATCGACCAATTGCTATCACTTGTCGGCCCGTCTGGAAATCGACTACCTCAATGAGCAGTATGGCTGGCAGTTGCCCACCGGGGATTACGATACCCTGGGAGGGCTCATTCTGTTTCGTACCGGTAGTATTCCTGAGCAGGGCGAAGCCATCAGTTTCGACCACTTTCATATCCGTATATTAAGCATAGCCGACAACCGCATCAATACCGTGGAATTGTGCCTGGACGAAAGCCCTGAAGGATAGTTGGTTTATTACAGATTAAGTACCTATTTTTGCGGTCTTGAAAAAATGTGTCGTAGCGGTTTTTTTAGCTTTATACCACCACGACCGACATTTCTAGTTAACCTGAAATTTTTGCTGTTATGGCGTTAATGAATACTCTTCGCAATAAGCTGGGCACCGTGGTGGTTACCATGATTGCCATTTCCATTCTGGCATTTGTACTTACCGATTTGTTAAGCAACAACTCCGTATTTTTCGGAGCCCGGGACAAAACCGTAGGCGAAATTGCCGGGGAAGAAGTGGATATAGATGAATACCGCAACCTGGTAGAGAAATTTAAGATAAACTACCGCAACCAATTTGGCCGCAGCCCCAATGAAGCTGAGATGCGCTCTATCCGTGATCAGGCCTGGCAATACCTGATTATTGAAAAAGCGTTTACCAAACTCTACAACGAGGCCGGTGTGGAAGTGGGGGCCGAGGAACTCTACGATATGGTACAAGGCAACAATATCAGCCCGGAGTTGCAGCAGATTTTTACCAATCCGCAAACCGGGCAGTTCGACAAATTGCGCCTGCAACAAACCATTGCCCAAATGGCCGAAAACCCCGAAGACCGGGCCCGTTGGATTGAGTTTGAGCAAAGCCTGATACCCGGCAGGTTACGCATTAAGTATGAAAACCTGCTTGTCAAGACCAGCTTTGCCACCACCCCCGAGGCCGAGCGCGAGTATAAAGAGCAGAATTCGGTGGCCGAAGCCAAATATCTCTATGTACCTTTCTTCGTGATTCCCGATTCTACCATAGAGGTCAGCGATAGCGAGTTGGAGGACTACATTAGCCGGCACAAGGATGAATACAAGGTGGACTGGAGTCGGTCATTAAAGTATGTGGTTTTTCCTGTGGTGCCCTCCAGCGAAGACTCTTTGGCCTACCGCGATGAACTGCGTGGCTTAATAGATGAGTTTAAGGTAGCCGATAACGATTCGGTATATGCCAGTGTGATGACCGAGGAAGACCCCTATTATCAGGACTATGCCATTCATGAACTACCCGATGTGCTGCGCAGTAACCTGAATATACTCAAAGAGGGTGATGTGATAGGCCCTTATCTGGATGGCGGAGATTATGTATTGTTTAAAATATCGGCCATAAAAGAAGGCGACAAAGCCTATGCCCGGGCCAGCCATATCCTGGTAAAATGGAGCGAGGACACCCCTGAGGCTAAGGCGAAAGCCCGCAACAAGGCGCTGGCCATCATCCGTGAGTTGCAGGCCGGAGCCGATTTTGCCGAGGTGGCCAAAGACAAGAGCGATGATGGCGGCAGTGCCATCAATGGGGGCGACCTCGGTTGGTTCGATGAAGACCGCATGGTTGAGCCTTTCAGCAAAGCCGTGTTCGGGGCTACGACCGAAGGGCTGATAGCCCGGCCGGTGGAGAGTGAGTTTGGTTATCATATCATTAACGTAACCGGAGCACCCAGACGCACACGCTACACGCTGGCAATGGTGCGCAAGCTGATTGTCCCCAGCGATGAAACGCGCAATGAGGCTTATCGCAAAGCCGATTATTTTGCCGGCACTACCAAAGATATGGAGGATTTCGAAGCCAATGCCAAACGCGATTCGCTGCTTATCCGCGAAGCCGAAGACATCGGCCCCAACGATTACAACATCCCGCAACTGGGCGAAGCCCGCCAGATTGTAAGCTGGTTGTTCAATACGGCCGATGAAGGGGTGGTGTCCGATGTTTTCGACCTGAATGATAAATACGTGGTGGCCGTAATGACCGGTGAGGTGGAAGAAGGCACTGCCGATTTGGAGGACGTGCGCCTTGAGGTAGAAAAGAAGGTAATTGATGAAAAGAAAGCCGCGCAATTGATCGAGCGTCTGGCAGCGCTGTCGGGCACCCTGGAAGAAAGGGCGAAGGAATTTGGCGATGATGCCTCCATCTACGAAAACAGCGACATCAAGCTGAGCGCTTATAGCCTGCCTTCGGTAGGCACGGCTCCCGAGGCTATCGGAACCTTGTTTGCCATGCAAAACGAGGCCATATCCAAACCGGTCAAAACCGAGAATGGGGTGGTGGTGCTCAAGCTACTCAGCCTGACCGAGCCCCCCGAAATAGGCGATTACAGCCTGTACAAAGCTTCTCTGGAGCGAACCCTGCAAAACAGAACCTCGTTTTATGTAAATGAGGCCATCAAAGAATGGGCCGATATCGAAGACGAGCGCTACAAGTTTTATTAACCGCACACAAAACCCGGAGTGATGAACTATCGGGAGGACGAAGACAAATTCAGAGACCTGCTCAACCAGGAGTATGAGTGGCCGGCTCGCTATACCTATAAATTTATTGTGCCGGTGGCGCAGGCCACAGCCGTATCGGCCTTGTTCGATAGCGCTGCCGATATCAGCAGCCGGCAGTCGCGCGGGGGCAAATACACCAGCCTGACCATCCATGCCCTGGTGCAAGATGCCGATGAGGTAATAGCCATCTACCAGGCCGCTGCCGTGATTCCCGGTATTATTTCGCTCTAAAAAAGCGTGAAGCTTTTGATCAACTGTCGCAAAAATCCCAGGCTGCCGTTTTCTACCTAAAAAGCGTAATTTTGAGTATGTGGCGTTTGAGTTTGGTTATATTACTGGCATTGGCTGCCTGCCGGCAGGAGGGTAGCCGTGTAAGCCAGCTTCCTTTATATAATGAAGACACCCTGACGCACCAGCCGGCTGGCAACTTCGACCTGCTGGTGCATCAGTACGAAGACCCGCAGCGCCAGACCTGGCAGGACCCGGCCTATGTGATAGAAGCGCTGGGCGACCTGCAGGGGCTTACTATTGCCGATATTGGGGCCGGCACCGGCTATTTTACCTTTCAGGTGGCCGCCCCGGCCCGCAGGGTGATAGCTATTGATATCGAGCAGCGCTTTCTCAACTATATCGAAGACCGCAAAGCCGAGATGTACGACCGCAAGCTGGCCGACAAGATAGAGACACGCCTCACTACCGCTACCGACCCGGGCCTTGATAGCGCTGAGGCCGATGTGGTGCTGATGGTCAATACCATTGCCTACATCAACGCCCGCCAGGCCTACCTGGCACGTTTGCGCACGGGCATAAAACCCGGAGGCCGGCTGGTGATAGTCGATTTCAGGCCCGGCAAGCTACCGGTGGGCCCGGATGATGAAAATAAGGTGGCGGCTGCCGAGGTGATGGCCGACCTGCGTCAGGCCGGCTTCCGTATCGATAAGCTCGATACCGTCAACCTGCAGTATCAGTACCTGATTCGTGCTATAAATCCTGGTACGCCATGAGTACCAGCCTGTATCTGGTGCCTACCCCCATCGGCAACCTGGGCGATATCACCTACCGGGCGGTGGAAGTGTTGCGCCAGGTGGATGTCATCCTGGCCGAAGATACCCGCACCACTGCCGTACTGTTGAAAAAATATGCCATTGACCCCCCCCTCAAGAGCTATCATATTCACAACGAGCACCGCCAGACACCCCACTGGATAGCGCAGATGCAGGCCGGCAAGGTGGTGGCCCAGGTGAGCGATGCCGGCACGCCCGGGATCTCCGATCCCGGCTACCTGCTGGTGCGCGCAGCCCTGGCCGCAGGCCTGCAGGTAGAGGCCTTGCCGGGGGCTACGGCCTTCGTGCCGGCCCTGCTCAAAAGCGGCCTGCCGGCCGACCGCTTCGTGTTCGAAGGCTTCCTGCCCCATAAGAAAGGCCGCCAGACGCGCCTGAAACAACTGGCAGAAGAGCCGCGCACGGTCATCCTGTACGAATCGCCCCACCGCTTGCAGCGTCTGCTGGATGAACTGGCCCAACATTGCGGGCCGCAGCGACAAATCTCCGTATCGCGCGAGCTTACCAAGCTGCACGAAGAAACGCTCAACGGCACCGTGGCCGAATTACAACAAATATTTACGGAGAAAAAACCTAAAGGGGAGTTTGTGGTGGTAGTGGCTGGCAAGGAATCATTGTTGTCCGGTAAACCCTAAATTTATACTTTTTTCAAAATTAACTAGTTGATTATCAATACCAATTTTCAGGTTTGTCAAAAGTAAGCCCCCTGCATTTGCGGGAATAAGGTGTTTTGATATTAGAGTTTATTTTCTTTTACAATCTCTCGCCAGCTTCCTTCCGGGTCTTCCAGGAACCGATAGATATTGATATAATTCATCAATTGTTGCCGGATAATGGAGACCAGGTTTGAAA
>WFNR01000054.1 GCA_015488485.1 Cyclobacteriaceae bacterium
ATCAACTACATCATCAAGCTGTAATCCACCTCTAAACACCCCGGCTTATGAAAAGGTTAATCACTACCATTGCGCTATTATGCCTGGGCGGCAGCCTGTGGGCGCAGTCCGACCCGCATATCTTTACCGGTGGGGCGGCTATTCAGGAGCAGCCGCTGGAGGCCGGCAATCCCAACGGGCCGCAGATCTACCTGCAGGTGGGTACGGGCGTAGCCTACACCCTTACCGATCTGGGCGATAGCAGCACCCTGGCGGTGGGCTTTCCGTGGGATGTGCTCTACCTGCCGCTTACCTTCGAAGAGGATTATTTCGAAGTGTCGAAAGGATATTTCAGCGATAAAATCACCATCGACTGGACCATACGTGCCAATGCCGGTCGCATCAGCCAGATCAAAGTGTATCGCAGGCCGTATAGCGAGGCCAACCTGAATGATACGGTTAATTATGAGGTGATCGCCACCCTGTCGAGCGACTCCTATAATTATGAAGACTTCAACATCCAGGGAGGTGTGTTGTACGAATACAAGATTGAAGCGGTGGGTGTGTCTTCGCTCAACCGCAAGTATATCAGCTACATTACCGGCATCGGTTTTCGCAACCCCACCGGGGTAGTTACCGGCAATATCAGCTATGAGGGCGGCAATCCGGTAAAGGATGTAGTGGTGCGGGCCGAGCCGCAGGGCGGTGTCCTCACTTTCGGCAGCAGCCTGAGCATGGACGGCACTGCTTTTCTTGAGATACCATTCAACAAGAAGATTCCTGGCCGCCAGCTTACTCTGCAAACCTGGGTAAAGCTGCAAAACAACACGGCCGGTAAGCTGTTTGTGCTGCAGGACAACCAGCGCACTACCGAAGAGGTAACGGTAAGCTATGCGGTAAACGACACCTCGCTTACCCTTACGGCCAGCTACTCGGCCGGAGGGGCGCAATCGGTAACGCTGGGTGGCTATTACCCTACCGGTAACCTGGATGGCCGGGGCGATGACCTTTTCTTCCCATTTAGCGACCCCGGCAATCCGGATACCGATTTTGCCAACAACTTTGCCCATATTACCGTGGTACTTGATTCGGCTGCCGCGCCTTTGTTTTACCTCAACGGGCGCCTGCTGGGCCAGGCTTACCTCGACAGCCTGTCGAGCCGGGTAACCACCATACCCACCATCACCACCAGCGGCAGTTATACCTTTGCCGGCTTCCCGACCGCGCTGATCAGAGCCGGTGACGCCATGCAGGGCAACCTGGACGAAATACGCGTATGGAGCAAGGTGCTGGATGCACAAACCATCCGTACTGACTTCAAGCGCTACCTGGGTGGGGGAGAGTCCGAGCTGGCGGTTTATCTGCGCTGCGATGAAAATGCCGGGCAATATGCCTATGACATCTCCAAAGTCGGCTTTTCATTCAACAAAAACCACGCCCGCCTGTTCAATACCGTTTGGAGCAGTGATAAGCCCACGGCTTCGCAGTTGGGTATTCTGGGCGTAACCGATGCCCAGGGTAATTATATTATTTCGGCCATACCTTACTCGGGTACGGGCGAATCCTATACCATTACCCCGGTGTTTGGCGTGCATCAGTTCGAGCCGGCCCAGCAGCTCGGTTATATCGGCCAGGGCTCGGAGGTGCTCAACAAGATTAATTTCAAAGATATTTCCTCGTTCGACTTCCTGGGGGTAGCCTACTATACGGTAGATGGTATTTTCGCACCCATAGCCCCGGTAAGCGGGGTAACACCCGGCAGTGTGCGTGATGCCGGCTACAACCAGTACTCGGCTATTATCAATGGCACCGAGCAGTTGCTGAGCAAGGGAGAATACTTGTACCGCAATGACACCTTGTTTGAAATACCCAAAGTATATGTGGCGGGCGCCAATGTGTATATTGACGGGCAGATAGTGCTCGACAAAGACAACCGCCCGGTGGAGACAGATGAAAAGGGTTTCTTCAAGGTAAGTGTACCGATTGGCAACCACTATATCGAAGTAAAGAAAGACAAACATAGCTTTGTGCATGCCGGTCGTTTTCCCGCTGCCCGCCCTGATGGCAACGATTTGTTTGAATTTTTTGAACACCAGCAGGCGGCCGTCACTTTTCTGGACAGCACCCGTGTGATGCTGGCCGGCAGGGTAGTAGGGGGTAGTGTGGAAGCGCAAAAACCGCTCGGCTTCGGCCATAACGGAGCGTTGCGCGAAACCTACCAGCGCGATTCCCTTACCAGCGAAACGGTAGATATTTCTTCGGTAAACAATATTGGGCAAGCAGTTATTACCTTCTCTTACTTGCCTTATGGTGCCACACCCGGTGTTGGCGAATTGGAGCGTACCATCACCACCAACAGCGAAACAGGTGAATATCTGGTAAAGATGTTGCCGATTAATTATACCGTTTCGCAAACGAATGGTGTGCGTATTCCGTCCAATCCCGCCCTGCAACTGCTCACTGCCGATGAAAGTCTGAATCTGGAGCAGGCCGTGGACCCCGTGGCCGATACTTATGTAAATCCGGCTGGCGATACGGTCTATTCCGAACCGTATCATTTTAAAAAGTCGTTTATCTACCGCTCTACACCGGTGCTGAATGTAATAGCCCAGGGCAGCGACCCGATGGTGGATGTGGTTAAGGACTTTCCCGATGGCACCTCTAAAACGGTAAGTATCCCTGCCGATGGGTTTTCTTACCCGGTTTATACCCAGTTCAACAGCTATGCCATTGATTTTGAGACCTTTGAAGAGTATGTCAATTTTGATGGCAGCGAACCGGATACCACCAAAGTACCGATAACCGATGGCGAGTTTGTAATTACCAACAACCTGGCTCTCGAAGGTTACGAAACTTTTATCAATGACCCTGACAATCCCAACATTACCCGCTATATATTCCGGGCCGGCTTACCGTCTGTGTCACCACCTTTTACCCGTACCATCAACATCAAATACCGGGTAAACGGTCAGGATCTGGACGCCCGTAATTATAAGAGTGAGGGTATTATTTTGGGCGGGCGCTCCGATGGCAGCCAGACCTTTGTCACCCAGGCACCTGATTACCCCGATATCATCCTGCGCGACCCACCCGGCTCCAACAGCTTTGCTTCTATTCAAAAAGGCACCAGTATTTCCTTTAATGAAACGATGGAGCTGAATATAGCTCAAAAGGCCAGCCAGAAACTTGAAATGAAACTGGGCACCAAGGTGGAGCTGGGCGGAGGACTGGCCGGGCCGGTAATTGCAGCCGAAAACGTAAACTCGGTGCAAGGTGGCCTGCAGTTTAGTGTGGAATCAACCAACGGCAGTTCGGTCAAGAAAACCTACACTTTTAACGAGACCATCTCGACCAGCAGCGATCCGGCCTATGTTGGTAGTATGGCCGATTTGTATATTGGCAATTCCAAAAATTACTATTACGGTAGCTACGACAACGTAAAGGCCAGCTCGGTAAAACTGGGCGATGACCCCTATCTGGCACTGGTAAATGCTGATGGTGATTCCATTTATATCAGCAAGCAAAAGGGCTTCTACTTTTCGGAAGAACCGACCAGTACTTTCTTTATTTATACCCAGAAGCATGTGCTGGAGAATGTAATCCCCGAACTGGAGGAAATCATCAAGGGTATCGACAACGGCAGCATAACCGAGAACAGCGGTGGCGTGCTGAGTCGTAGCTTTTACGAGGAACAGATTCGGCTGTGGAAAAAGGTTATCCAGGACAATGAACGTACCAAATACCTGGCTATCTATGACCGGGAAAATTACAAGAATCGTATCAGAAATAATATACAAGCAAATATCGATTCGCTGAATAATTATATAAAAGCAATAATAGGTTTAGGAGGTACACTGCTTCCCAGTACTTTACTATATGCAAACGTAGGTTTACAGGCTGTGATAGATGGCGCTACGTTTCTGGAGCAAAAGAAAAGCTTGCTTGAACAAAAGTTACAATTTTTGGAAAACGGCTTCTCCCGCAACGTATCACTTGATGCCGGAGTAGGCAAATATACCAACAGCATTGAACTCACAACTGAGGTAGCCAGGACACGCAAGATCAAGTTCGATATAAAAGAGTCATTTGAATCGACTTTCGGGTTTAAACTCAATGAAACCGGCCTGTTGCTGCATAGCAATATTTCGGCCAACCAAACCTTGAACTCGTCCATGGAAAGCGAAGAAAGCAACTCCACGACCGTTACCTATACACTGAGTGACAGCGATCCGGGCAACTTTCTGAGTGTGGATGTAATCAATGCTTTCGATGGCAACGGGCCCGTATTCAGTGTGATTGGCGGGCGCACCTCATGCCCGTACGAAGGGGTGGATACCACCTTATTCTATAACCATAGTGAATATTCTTATCAGACCGATACAGCCGGGGTTATCTACTCGGGTGGCGAGCAGATCAGCTTTGCTACGCAGCAGATAGAGGCGCCCATGATCTCGGTAATAGATGCCAGTGTGGTGGATGTACCCGAAGAGCGGGCGGCTGAGTTTACCCTGATACTTGAAAACAACAGCCCGGCTGAGCAGGACGGCACTTTCTTGCTGACCATCGACAACACCACCAACCCGTACAACGCCATCACCAATATTCCGCCCAACGGAGTGGCCGTAGCGGTGCCCTATGGCGAGCAGGTGGAGTATGCCCTTACGCTGCGCAAATCGATATCGGATGTGTATGAGTATAAAAATATAGATGTGGTGCTGAGCTCCCTGTGCGATGGCAATATCTCGGACAGGGTGACGGTGTCGGCCGTATTCAGGCCATCCTGTACGGCTGTGGCTATAGACCGGCCGCTTACCAATTGGGTGTACAATGCCGAAGATGCTTACAATGCTGACAACAGCACCAACCCGCTGATAATCAGTATGTATGGCTACGACCGCAACTACAACGGTTTTGAGAAATTCGACCTGCAATACCGCAGGGCCACTTCTTCTACCTGGACCCGCCTGCGTACCTACTACAACAACCAGGCCGTGCTGGACGAGGCCGTAATAAATGGCGAAGACAAGGGCGAACTGCTGACGGCCAATACCAGCACCTTTGCCTGGGATATCGGTAGCCTGGGGCTGGCAGACGGTGAGTACGAGTTGCGGTTGGTATCGCAGTGTGCCAATGGTACCGATTTTGTCTCGGATGTAGTAGCAGGCACTATCGACCTGCATGCCCCGGTACAGTTCGGCACGCCCACACCTACCGATGGCATTCTGGGGCCGGGCGAAGATCTGCGTGTGCAATTCAGCGAGCCGGTACAGTATAATCAGGCTATCAGCAAAATTGAAATCAAAGGCACCCCCAACCGCCAGGAAATCAGACATAATGTATCGGTGCATTTTGAAGGAGCCGCTAACACGGTAACCATTGAAAACCCGGCCCTGCCTGAAGGCGACCTGAGTATCGAGTTCTGGTTGCTGAACCAAACCACCGGTAGTGGCGACCTGCTCTATTATTCCGACAGGTTTAAGGTGGGTATTTCGTCCACCAATATGGTGTGGACACTGGGCGATGAAACGCTGTCGGTGGGTATCGCCAACGACCAGCAGTATCATCACTATACCCTCAGCTACAACAGCGCTGTCGGTATGATGCGCCTCTATCAGGACGATCAGGAGTTGGGCTTTGTGAGCAATGCCAACCCCGGTGTCTTCCGCCCGGCAGGTGGCGGACTGCTGGTGGTAGGCGGCAACAGCTTTGTCGGCAACCTGCACGACATGCGCCTGTGGAGCAAGCCACTCTCCCTGTCGGAAGCCTATGTAGGGCAGTTTAATGAATTGATGGGCAACGAACGCAACTTGGTAGGCTACTGGCCGATGAACGAAGGCAATGGCAGCATGGTGCACGACAAGGCACGCTATAACCACGGCCTGCTGGTGGCTGATTGGGATATTAAACCCCGGGGCACCGGTTATGCTTTTGACGGCAGCCAGTATCTGATACTCGATGATGTGGATTTTGTGCAATTGCCACCTGTGGCCGACATTACCTTGTCGTTCTGGATGAAAACAGATCAAACCGGGCGCGGCACCATCTTCTCCAACGGCCGGGGCGATGGCAGCGACCGCCTGCAATCGAACGGTTATGCCAACAAATGGGCCGTCACCCTCGACAACGGCAAGCTCGAGCTGATGAGCGAAGGGCAAACCTACGTCTTGACCACTTCCAATCTGGCCGATAACAACTGGCACCATGTGGCTCTGGTGCTACGCAGAAACGGAGCGCTTAAGACCTATGTGGACGACCGCCTGGAGACCTCCAATCCGGTGGCGGCCATCGGTGGGCTGTCGGCCAACAAGTATTATGTGGGCGCCCGCGGCTATCTGGACTCTACCAATGTAGAGCAGGTAGATGAATATTTTACCGGTAAAATAGATGAACTGCGCCTGTGGAACCTGGCTCGCGATACCGAGCAGCTCAAGCGCGATCGTAATAGTGAAATTGACTTCAATTCCCTGGGGCTGATGCTTTATGCGCGCTTTAATGAGCCCGACCCGCCTACCACAGCAGGACCTCGCTATTATCATGCCGCTGCCAACGAAACGGTGTTGTCTTCGCCAGCCGTAGTAAGTAGCGGCCCGCTTACCTATTCCAGCGATGCCCCCGGCATCAGGCAGGAGCAACCTTACCTGTCGTTCGAGGTAGACCATGTAATCAATGGCGATGAACTCATTCTCACTCCGTTGGTAAGCGACTGGTCGGTGCTGGAAGGGCAGATAATTGATATTACCGTTGACCGGTTGTTTGATGAGTACGGCAACCGCCAGGTGTCGCCCGTAACCTGGAGCGCTTTTGTAAGACGCAACGAAGTAAGCTGGTATGTGCAGGATGGCAGTCAGCAGGCCGAATTTGAAAAAGCTGCCAACGAGCCTCTGGGCTTTACCATTACCCTACTCAACAAAGGCGGCAAAGAACAACCCTACCGTATCCTCAATATTCCCGACTGGCTTACCATTGGCGAGCCGGATGGGGTGCTGGCACCCAACAGTTCGCTGGCGCTAAGTGCAGCTATCGACCCCTATTTGGCGGTGGGCGAATATGCGGTGGATCTTTATCTGGATACCGATTTCAATTTTGATGAAAAAATCATCCTCAACCTGCGGGTGTTGGGCGATGCCCCCGATTGGCAGGTGAATGCCGGAGATTTTGAATATAACATGAACATCATTGGCAAGGTAGAGGTGAATGGCGTTTTGTCGGAAGACCCTTACACCCGGGTGGCAGCCTTTGTTGGCAATGAGACCCGCGGAGTAGCTACCCTGGATTACGATGCCGATTATGACGAGTATTTTGTTTATCTGAATGTATTCAGCAACGCCTCATCAGGGGAGGATATCACCTTTAAAATCTGGGATGCCGGCAGTGGTAAAATCTATGAGGCCACCATTGACGGCCAGCCTTCTTATCCGTTTATTCAAAATGAAGTAGTAGGCTATAAGGCGCAGCCGGCTGTTTTTGCCAATACTTCATTTGTGGAGCAGCAGCTCGATTTGCAGGCTGGCTGGAGTTGGATATCCCTTTTTGTGGAAGACCCCGATCTGGGTGATCTGAATCTCCTGACAGCCGATATGAAACTGTCCGACAACGACCTGATCAAGAGCCAGACGGCATTCGATGTATATGATAGCCTGGCCGGCTGGGCCGGATCGCTGTCGCAGGCCGGTGGGCTGAATACCAGCGCTATGTACAAGGTGAAGCTGGCGCATGACAATACACTTTACCTGAGCGGGAACGAAGTGGCCCTGGCCGGCTGGTCGGTGCCGCTGGCAGCCGGCTGGAACTGGCTGGCGTACCCGCTGGCTACCAATGTGAGTATCAGGGAAGCCCTGGCCCAACTCACCGCCAGCGAAGGTGATATCATTAAAAATCAAAACAGCTTTGCCATCTACGACCCGGTGGTGGGCTGGTCGGGTACGCTCAACTACCTGACGGCCGGCCAGGGTTATATGCTCAGGACGGCCATCGCGCAAACCTTTAACTACCCGGCCATCTTTGCAGCCGGCCGCTACAACGAGTCTCCTGCTGCTGAACCACTGGTGGTAGATAACTGGCAGGCCTTTGAGCACAACCTGAATGTGGTGGCGCAGGTACCTGACGCATCTTTCGATAAGGTGTTGGCGCTTAACAGCCGGGGTGAGCTGCGTGGCCAGGCACAGGTAGTACAGCTGGATGGGCGCAGGCTCGCTTTCCTCACCGTATTTGGTCAGGCGGGCGCAGGCGAGCGACTTAAGCTGTACCTGTATGGCAGCCAGGCTACCCAGCCAACGGCTATCGGTTTTGCCTTTACACCCAACCAGGTGTTGGGTACATACCGCTTACCTATGCTGCTGGAGCCTATTACGCTGGACATAGCCGTGTATCCCAATGCCTTTACCGCGCAACTTAATGTTGAGCTTATAGTAGAGGAAGCACAGACAGTAACCTTGAGCCTCACCGATGCGCTGGGAAGAGTGCGCTACCTAGATACCGTGGAGGTGAGGCGCGGTTTGAATAAAATGGTGCTGACACCCCAAATACCCAAAGGCCTCTATGTGCTGACTATAGTTGCAGATGGCCACCGACAAACTGTAAAAGTGGTGAAACAATAAGCCGGAAAGCTATGAAAGCGAACAAACATCATAAACAAGCAAGTATCCTGCTATTACTGCTTACCCTGAGCATCGGGTTGGTTGTCCAGCAGGCTGCTGCCCAGCCGGGCTGGTCGGTCAATCCCGGTGACTACCAGTACTCCATGACCGTGACCGCCTTTTTGTCGGTAGATGGCAATACCTTAACCAGCGACCAGGATATGGTGGCGGCTTTTGCCGGCTCAGAGGTGAGGGGGGTAGCCAACGTGATTTATGTGAGCAATGCCGATCGTTACCTGGCCTTTCTGACTGTGTATGCCAATCAGGAAAATGAGACTATAAGTTTTCAGATTTACGTCAGCGGCAGTGGCCGGATAGTGACGGCCACGCAGCAGCTAGATTTCAAAATAGATGCACAGTACGGTAATCTGTTTCAGGCCTATAGCATTGCCGATCCGCCCTTGCGTAGCGAGGCAGCCATCGAGACATTTTCTTTTACCAATGCCAGTGTGTTGTCAAGCAATATAACCACTGGTTCGGTAGAACTGGTGGTAGGCAATGAGGTGGATGTAAGTGCCCTTGTTGCCCAATTTGAAGTAAGCCCGGGTGCGCGCATGTACCGCAACCGCATTTTGCAGACTTCCGGGGCCGAGGCTGTCGATTTCAGTGATGCAGTGGTCTATGCAGTTTTGTCAGAGGATGAATCGGTTCTTAATGAATATACTGTGGAGGTAAAGCACCAGAGTGAATCGTCCATCAGCGGTTTTAGCAGTACCAATGTAATTACCGCCAACCACGATGGCGCCAATGATTACTGGATTGTGCAAGATGCATATCTATATGATAGTTTTCGTTTCCAGATTTTTGACATCAACGGCCGCATCGTGTATGAATCGGTGGGTTATGAAAACGACTGGGACGGTACCTATCGCGGCAAACCGCTTGATACGGGTAAATATTATTATGTAGTGTCCAATCCTGAAACGGGTACGCGCTTCGAAGGGGAAATACTCATACTTTACTAACCATCCGCTACGATGAAAAAGCTTATTCTTATACTTACGATGGCTGTTCAGCTACCTCTGTATGGTCAGATACGGCCTTTCGACAACAGCAAAGCCATCCTGCCGTGGATTTATAATCCTTCGGCCTCTACTTTTATCCATGACTACCAGCCGTACTTCGGCTATGACGGACGTGGTACCAGCAACTTCACCCCGCAGTCGTTTGTGGCGGGTATTCGTATTCCGCTTATGCAAAAGCGCATTGATGCGCCCAAGAGCAGCGGCCGCAGAAGTGTGCGCAATCGCACCAAGGTAGCCACGGCCGTGGCGGCAGCCCAGGTGCTCAATACTACCCAGAGCCTGTACAATACCACTACCGTGCAGGTGAGCTATGCCCACCGGGTGGCGCTTAACGAGCGTATGACCCTGGCACTGGGCATGGGCCTGGGTATTTATAATGCCGATTACGATTACAACGCCCTGGTGTATATGGACCCCAACGACCCGCTGCTCAACCAAAGCGACCGGCTGTTTGGTTTGCACCTGAATGCCGGTTTTACTTTTACGCTTGACAGACGCTTGTTTGTGAATCTGGCTGCACCGTACCTGCTGCGCGACAAGCAAGCCAATTTTGACGAGATCATTCTGCGGGTAGGCTATCCGTTCTATCTGGGGCGCGATATGGTGCTGACGGCTGCCGCCAATCTGGATACCTACAACCGTAACCTGATCTACGGTGCCGATGTACAGGTGCAGTGGAAAGAAATGATATCGCTGCTGGTAGGAGGGGATCGCTACAAGTACCAGGCCGGGTTGCTGTTTCAGGTAGCCGGCTTTGCCTTGGGGTATACTTATGGCCAGAATTTCCAGCCGGTGCAGGGTCAACTGGCCACCCATCAAATCTCGCTTTTTGGTAATGTGCCTTTTTAGTGCGCTTGCCGGGTAGGATTTTATTATGAGGACAGAGGACGGAAGACCGAGGTTAGAGGTCAGATGACCGATGCCAGATGGCGGAAGACAAGTAAAATTTGACATCTTAAATCTTAACCGCTAAGAGCTACCTCGATACGATCTTCTGAGGAACTCTGCTGGACAACTCGTTCATCTGTAGTATTGTAAGCTATTGCACAAAGTAACACAAAGAAGACACAAAGGGGCTTTAGCTCTCTGTGAAACTCTGCGCTCCTCTGTGGAACTCTGTGGTACAACCCACCATAAAAAGCCATAACAAAAAGGGGGGGGAAACGGGAAAGCGTAGATGCGTAGAAGCGGTTATTAGCTAGAAGCTCGAAGCTCAAAGCTGTTAGCGCTTAGTTGCTAACAGCGGGCGGGTTTTCCCTTCAGGGGAACGAGGGGGCGCGGGGGTGACAGAGGTCTGAGGTCAGATGACGGAGGGCGGAAGTCTGATAAAATCTAAAACCTTCAATCATCCATCTGCAGTCTGCTATCTTAACCGCAGAGAGCGCGAAGGGGAAAAACGGGGATGCGGGTTTAGCTCAAAATCCATAACCAAAAGCATTGATCCCCTACTGCGCCTACCACCCAAATAAATGCAGGTGATCCCCGGACTCGTTCCTGCCTGCGTCAGCCAGGCCGGGATCTGTGTATTAGCAGTGTTGGAGTATCTTTGAGACCCCCTGCCCGTTCCGTTCAGGCGGGCGGAATAAATCCGGGGATTTCAGTAACCTGGCTTCGGGAACCTGGCTTCGGGTGCCTCAGCCATATGCCTTCGAGAACCTGGCTTCGAGAGCCTCAGCCATATGCCTTCGAGAACCTCAGGCAGTTCAGGCAGTACAGGCAGAACAGGCAGTACAGCCAGATGACTTCGGGCACCTTGCTACGAGTCACCAGCAAATTCAGGCAGAACAGGCAGAACAGCCAGTGCAGTCAGCTTCATAATTATCTCCCGGAAATTGATTAACTGTCCGACAATGTGGCGGCCGCCTTATTACGCCCGCGTTTGCCTAGCTCTATCACTTGCATCTGGCGCGGCTTACCCCGGCTGATTTCCAACTGCAGACAAGTGCGTACCTTATGAAAGCCCTGGTTGCCGGCTGCTCCCGGGTTTACGTAAAGCAGGTTGTGGGTTTTGTCGGGTGCTACTTTGAGGATATGCGAGTGCCCGCATACCAGCATGCCCGGCCGGTGCCGGTTGATCAACTTCAGCACCTGCCGGTTGTAGCGCGGCAGGCTGCCGGCTATGTGGATTAGCAACACTCTGAGACCGCCAGCTTCGAAAATATCATACTCAGGTAGTTCCTCCCGGGTCTGGTGGTCATCGATATTGCCGTACACGGCATGCAGGTTGTGGCTGTGCTGCTGCAATTGCGGCCATACCTGTGGACCCAGATCACCGGCATGCCACACGGTATCGGCTTGTTGCAAATAGCGTATTATAGCTGGGTCGAGCCAGCCGTGGGTATCGGAGAGTATAAAGACCTTCAATTTTATTTACAGGAATATTAATAATATTTTAAATTAGATATTTCTAAACAAAACCATTTATAAATCAATATTACAGGAATATTTTATTATTTTCCTTTTCTCTCGGCTTTGCGCAGGGCTTTGCGTTCGGCTTCTTTTTGCTTTTTGCTTTCACGCTGTATACGCTTGATATCCTTGCGGGCATTGCGGGCGCCAATGCTGCTTACAATGCCGCTGAGGGTTGTTTTGGTAATGTAATCGAAGATGATTTTTTGCGGATTGCGCTCATAATACATGGCGCCTTCACGCGGGAAGAATTTCAGAGCGGGGTTGTTCTTTTTTACCACAAAAGTATTGGCAAAGAATGTTTTAAGCACTTTGCCCATTCCGGTGGTTTTCAGGTTTTTCTTGTTGATGGTTGATACCTTCAGGTCGTTGTACAGGAAGATCATATTGCCGGTGGCATACAGGTTATCACCTTTGGCTTGCAGTTTCAGGTCTTTGATGGTACCGCTCTCAATTTTTACAAAGGCCATAGCAGAGAGGATGCTGTTGAACTCCCGGGCATCCATCGGGCCAGCCAGATGACCGTCAAACAGGAATTCATTATCTTCATCAAACAGGTCGAAGGTAAAATGAGCGGTCAAGGGGCCCTTGCCCATCACTTTGGTAGAGGCTGTAACCAGAGAATATCTGCGTGCCAGAATAGCCGAATCGGTATTTACTACGTTGGTTATGGTGGCGTCTATATCGGTGAAAAAGATATTGCCTTCCGGCATGTGCGAATTAAGTCTGTTGGTTACGCTTACATCGAAACCCTCCATGGTTATGCTATCAATCAGCACCGGAAATTTGAGGTTTTTCAGGGCATCCTGGGGCATGGGTCTGCGTTGGTTTACCGGTATGGGTAATTCCTTATCGCGGAAGATATCCAGCTTGCCATCATAAAAGGCCAGTTTTCTGGCTTCGATACCGCGGTTGTGTATCATGCTATACAAGTTGAGTCCTTGTAGCCGCAGGTTAAGCCCTTGCAGGTGTTGCCAACTGGCCTGATGCCCCACCTTTTTGGCATAATCGTATTTGTTTACCTGCGGAATAAGGTTGAAATCCTGCACGGCCAGTTCGCCTTTATGGGTATCCAACTGAATTTTGCCAATTTTGATCATATTCAGTTTGCCGGGCAGGAGGGTGCTATAATCCTTGACGGTAACTACCAGGCTTTGCAAGTGGCTGAAAAGGTTGAATTTATGCAGGGAGTCGAGCAACAACCCGTTGGCATGAATGCTGAAATTAAGCTGGCTTAGCTGCGGGTGATCAAGGGTGTCTTGTTTCCAGTAAAAAAACGAATTGTTGATGCCAATATGCTTAATGATCCCGGTTCGGGATGATTTTGGAACGGCTACGGCTATCAGGGTGTCAGGCTCTTCTGCAACCGGTACGGAATCGGCCGGAATGGGGCGGGTTGCCCGGGCTATGGTATCGGCAGCCAGGCTGTCGTTTTCTTCCTCACCAGCCAGTTTAAGCTTGCTTAGCAGTGCCTTAAAGCGGTTGGGCCTGGTGGTGGTATCTTCTGCGATATTATAAACTTCGGCAATATCGAGATGCCCGATACGCATGGTGTCGAACGGCAGACTTTTTCCTGTCTTTTTAAAAGTTCTCTCGATGAACTGCATATAATCATTTTCGGTTTTGTCGATGGTGCTTGCTTTGTCTTTTGCCAGCGGTGTGTATAAGGTAAATTTACCACCCGACATTCTGATGGTATCCATGCTGAAATCTTTTTTCAGGAAATTGGCCAGACTGAAGCCATTGGCAAAAACACCCGGTATTGTAGCGGTAAGGCGATTTTTTCTTTGTTTAACATGTAAATTGATAGTGCCTGTGTACAGTTTGTTTTGTAGCAGGTCGAGGCTTAGCCCGTGTACGTTGAGTGTATCGTTTTGACTGGTGCTGGTAATGGCTGCCAGTGATATATTAAACCGGCCGGGTTTAAGCAATTGCTGGGCTGAAGTGGTGGAGTCGAGGCGGTAGGGGCCTATCAGCAAGTTTAAATCGTCAAATACGGTATTTCTGCTTTTGCTTTGCAGTGTTATTTTGCCTTTGCGTACCAGCATGCTGTCAAAATCCAAAAATGTAAATTGACTAAGCAGTAATTTTCGCAGACTGTCGGGCCTGGCAAGCCCCCCACTATCTGCCTTGGGTATAGCTGCCAAAGTGTCTTTTTTCCATGTAAGGCTTACCTTGGGTTGGTCGGCAAGTAAGTACCTGAAGCTTATGCCGGCTGTATCGAGCAGCACCTGGCGATCGAGGCCGTATAAGCCTATTTTATGCAAATTCAATTGCAATTTTTGTGGTATCACAATGTTTATGTCGGAAAAAGCCATCATGGAATCAGACTCCGAATAATGGCCTGCGCTGCCGCTGATTGTTGTCTGGTTTTGTTTGATTTGAAGGCTGAAAGCACTGTGGGAGATAGTCATGTCGCTTACCCGGACCGGGATGCTGCGCGATGTATCGGTGAGGTCTATCTGCAGGCTGTCAATGCCGGTGCTCAGTTCGTTCAGGCTTATGTTCAGCTCTGGTGTATTTAGGCCAACCAGCGACTTGTTCAGGAAGATTTTATCTATCTCCACGCGATCGAAGCGCAGCTTTTTGTTACCTGGTGCAGGTGCCGTCTGCCTCCTTGCTGTACGACCGGAAAATTGTATTTGGTCTGCTGCAAAAGACCGGATTTTCAAGGTTCTTTGTTTTAGCATTTGGCGGGCAAATCCACCTATAGAAATACCTGAAGCATCTATTTTAAAAGTATTGATATCCAGTTGGTTGCTATCAGGCAATAAGCTGAAAGTTTTTATATGAAAATCACTTAGATTGTTGGCGGATAAACCGGTAAAACGCACAGTATGTTTAATATTCTTAAGTTGGCTGTACCCAGCCTGAACATTGATATTAAGAGTTTTATAGCCAGGCATACCCGGCTGGGCGTACAGCCTGGTTATTTGCATATTGACTCCCTTGAGTTGGCTACGCTGCGGGCCGCCTGCCTGCCAGCGGTTGTGGTTTATCAAGCCATTGCGCAATAGCACGGTATTAATCTGATAATCTATGGCCCGATCGCCTCGCTGGTTTCTGACTGATTTTATGTAGGGATACTCATTCAGGTTAATACGTGGATTTTGCAGAATCAGTGTGTCTCCCAGGAATTTTTTGCCGTTTAGCGCCAATCCGAAATCAAGCCCACTCAGGGCCAGTTTTTTTATAGTTGTATTAGCAACCATTCCTACACCGTGCTGTTTGTAGTGCTTATACTGGCGCTTGTCCGGGCGTGGAGATAGTTTAACATTATTAGCCATTACCACAGAATCCCTGCTGGAAAGCTGCAGAAATCCGGTGCTTAGCTGATGAATACTGTCGGGTAGGTAAAGGAGTAAGCTGTCAGTATGCAGGGTATAGTCGTTGAGCTTGGCTATGAGCCTGGCAGGAGTAGTAGCCTGCGAATCGAGCTCGATATTTCTTAAGTTAAAATATAGGTTATGTATATTAACACGTTGAGAATGATTGATATATGCCTGTCCTTTATCAATACTGAACTGCTGCAGATTGATGGCGTGGAAAGGGAGTTTTAGATGAGTAGTAAGCAACCCGTCAGTAGTAGTGTCGGGCTTGTGACTGGCTGTATGCACCATCTTTTGCAGGTTTAGCAGTATTTGCGGGTGATTAATTCTAAACTGCTTGATATCCAGTACATCTTCCAGGTAGGCTTTTTCAAAATCAATGCCGTTTATATTGAGTTCGGCCAGTAATATATCGGCCTGGGCTACACTGTCTTCGCGGTCGATAGGTGCCATACGCACACTATCGAGGCTGATGACGGAATCGATGGTAGAGAGGGTGAAATTTTTAAAAGCCAGCTTATGCCGGGCGGCCGGTAACAAAATCTCCTGGTCATTAACCTCCAGCAGCAGCTCTTTGGCGTATATTCCCCTCAATAGTTTTTCAGGATTGATTTTGTCGAGCTTAAAGCCCTTGGTTAAGATGCTGAAATCCCTGATACGCAGGTTAAATATGTTATGCTTTTCCTGATCTTTGAGTGCCAGGTTAACTTTGCCATGTACCACTCTGAAGCTGTCAATTTCTATCTGCAACAGAAACTGACGCAGATTTTCGGTAGATTTTACCTTATTGATTTCCTTGATTTGTTCGGGCAGATCGCCATGCAACAAATCTACCTGTGGTGCTTCAATACCGATAAAGGCTACATTTAGCTTGTTATTGACCAGCAAGTCCCACAGGCTGCGCAGCTTAAATACCACAACCGGAGTGGTCAGTTCCACAAGGTTGCTGTATTGCTCAAGATAAGCCTCCCTGTCGATGAGACCGGTATCCAGGGAAATGCTTAGGTTCTTGATACGCAGTTCGTTGGTAAAAATATCGAAGCGTACGTAGTTATAGTCTAGATTATACAGCCCCCCGGTTGTTTCCTCTATTTTTCCTGCCAGCCAGTCTCCAACCAGATTGGCCGTGTATTGCCGGATGGTGCTTTGGAAAATAACAATCAGGGCCGCCAAAATAAGGCCGATATAGGGTAAGGGCCTTTTGAGCGGATTGAATAAAAACTGACGTTTTTTAGGCTGCTGATTTTCCTGTTCTGACATAAAAAATGCCTTGCGAGTGAAAAAATAGGTAATGCCTGGTTGATTTGGAAGCTAAACAAAAGCAGATTTTGATGTTCAGGATAAATATTTTAAATAACAATTAGAATAAATAACCAAAGAGCTTATTTTTCTTATTTTTCAGGAAATTTTATCACTCAAAAATATTTTACAAACTCAATTCGTATAGAGTTTTATACCAGTAAAAATTCCTGAAAAGAAGTTTTACTGATAGAATATCATCTAATCTTGCTTTAATAGTAAGCTTCATTTAACCTGTACTAATCGATTTGCCGTGTTCATACGTATAATTTAGTTTTGCAGAACAATTTACCATGTCGATAAAACCGTTATACTTGTAAAATGGCACTGACACCTTCAAACATGTTACCGCTCGGCACCCAGGCCCCGGACTTTTCCTTGCCGGATGTAATTTCGGGTAAGGAGGTAACGTTGGCCGATGTTGTGGGGCCAAATGGCTTGTTGGTGATGTTTATCTGCAACCATTGTCCGTATGTAAAGCATGTGCAGGAGCAGTTGGTAGCCCTGGGGCGCGATTATATGGACAAGGGTATCGGAATGGTGGCCATTAGTGCCAATGATGCCGAGGCCTACCCGGATGATGCACCCGATAAAATGCGTGAGGAAGCCAGAAAATGGCAGTATCCCTTTCCTTATCTGTATGATGAAAGCCAGCAGGTAGCCAAAGCCTATGATGCAGCTTGCACACCGGATTTTTATTTGTTTAACAACAAACTGGAACTGGTGTACCGTGGTCAGCTCGATGACTCCCGGCCGGGCAATGAAATACCCGTAACCGGCAGAGACCTGCGCCAGGCTATGGACGACCTGTTGGCCGGCAATCCCATCAACCCCGAGCAAAAGCCCAGCATGGGTTGTAATATTAAGTGGAAACTATAAATTAAAATTGATGATAAAGAAAGGATTAATAACCGGTATGATGGCGTTGGCGATATCGCTGTCAGGCATGGCCCAGGGTATAGAAATAGGTGTTTATAGTGGTTATGTGCCCGGCAGTCGTACTATGTATAATTATAATGGCTACCGTCTGCGCTTTAATGATGGTGCCAACTTCGGTGCCAGTATAGGGGTTACTACACCTGTGGGTGTAACTGCCGAATTCAACTTTATGCAATTTAGTACCACAGTTTCGCAGGATGGTGGTATAGTGGATATCGTGGGCCGACAGCCGGTAAGTATTCAATATTATCAGTTGGGCGCTTTAAAACCTATTAACCTCAATAATGAGAACCTGATACCTTTCGGCTTGGTAGCTATTGGGTTGAGCAATTTCAATCCGACCCAGCAACCGGAGAGTTTCCAGCGGTTGGCTTTTTCTTTTGGTTTGGGTTTGAAATATTTCTTTACACCGCTGCTGGGCATTCGCCTGCAGGCACGCATGCTGATGCCGGTCTATTTCGGTGGTGTGGGCATTGGCTGCGGCATAGGCACGGGTGGAGCCAGTTGTGGTGGAAATGCTTATTTTGGTTCTGAAATTATCCAGGCAGATTTTGGCGGTGGCGTAGTGCTGCGCTTCAATCAGTAATACCACCTCAATGATCTGGCGCTTTTTGCCACCCGTACTGTGTAGGTTATAATACATTATTTCGACAAAACTTTGATAGCTTTGCAACATCTGGTTGTTGCGGTTGTATATGGTCGCCAACAACCTCATTTTATTTTTGAGTAGCAAGCAGCATGAAGCAGATAAATATTACATTGCCCGATGGTTCGGTAAAGCAAATGCCG
>WFNR01000055.1 GCA_015488485.1 Cyclobacteriaceae bacterium
CTTCTTTTTCTACTCTTATTTCGAGCAAATAAGGCCCCTGATGCGCCAGCATGGTATCCAGGGCTGCTTCCAGGTTATCGCGCTCGTCCACCCGTTGGGCAGCTATGCCGTAGCCCCTGGCTATCTCGGCAAAAGCCGGGTTCACCATTTCAGTAGAGGCATAGCGCTTCTCAAAAAACAACTGCTGCCACTGCCTTACCATGCCGAGGAAGTTGTTATTCAGGATGACAATTTTTACCGGCACATTATACTGCACCATGGTAGCCAGCTCCTGGATGGTCATTTGCACGCCACCATCGCCCACTACGGCTATCACTTCACGCTGCGAACTGGCCAGCTTGGCACCAAAAGCAGCCGGCAGGGCAAAGCCCATTGTACCCAGCCCACCAGATGTGATATGGCTGTCGTGCACTTTAAACTCATAATAACGGGCGGCCATCATCTGGTGCTGCCCCACATCTGAGACGATTACCGCCTCGCCACCGGTTTTGTCAGAGAGCAGGTTGATTACCTCACCCATGCGTATCTTGCCGCTATCGGGATAGAGGTCTCTTTTTATAATTTTCTCATATTCTATATCTTCCAGTTCCTTAAAGCGATCCAGCCATTCCGGGTGGGTGGCGTGCTTGACAAACTTATTCAACTCGGCCAACACCTGACGGGCATCACCCAGCACCGGGATATCGGCTTTTACATTCTTGTCTATTTCTGAAGGGTCGATTTCAATGTGAATCACCTTGGCCTGCTTGGCATAGCGGCTCAGATCACCGGTTACGCGGTCGTCAAAGCGCATACCGATAGCAATCAGTACATCGCACTCATTGGTAAGAATATTAGGGGCATAATTGCCATGCATACCCAGCATACCCGTATATAGCGGATGGTCAGCCGGTATGGCCGACAACCCCAGCAGGGTAGCGGCTACCGGTATGCCAGCCTTTTCTGCCAATTGCTGCAACTCCTTTTCAGCTCCGGAGAGCAGGATACCGTGCCCCGCCAGAATAAACGGCTTTTGCGCAGCATTAATCAAGCTGGCGGCTTCCTGTACTTTGAATATATCCATTTCCGGCACCGGCTTGTAGCTGCGAATACCCGCACAGGGCTCATAGCGGAAGTCGAGCTCACCAAACTGGGCGTCTTTGGTTATATCGATAAGCACCGGGCCGGGGCGCCCCGAGCGAGCTATATAAAAAGCCCGGGCAATGGCTTCCGGTATTTCTTCGGCCCGTGTTACCTGAAAATTCCACTTAGTCACCGGCATAGAGATACCGATGATGTCTATTTCCTGAAAAGCCGAAGTACCTAATAGCGTAGAAGGTACCTGTCCTGTGATACATACCAGCGGGGTAGAGTCCACCTGGGCATCGGCAATGCCGGTAATCAGGTTGGTGGCGCCCGGCCCCGAGGTAGCGAAGCACACACCCACCTTGCCCGATACGCGGTTGTAGCCCTGCGCGGCATGTACGGCACCCTGCTCGTGGCGGGTGAGCACATGGGCTATCTGCTCATCATACTTAAACACCTCATCGTAGATAGGCATTATGGCCCCACCCGGATAACCGAACACGGTGTCTACCCCTTCTTCAATGAGCGAGCGGATAACCGCCTCAGCACCGCTGATGCGGTTTTTTTTGCCGGCTGCTAGCGGTTGTGCCTCTTTTGTTTTTGTTTCCATTTTATTCATCGGTTACGCATCCTTCGGATGCCGTTGATACCAGTTTGGCATATTTATATAAGGCTCCGTTGGTCTTTTTCAAGGGTGGCGCCTGCCAGTTCTTTTTTCTGGCGGCCAGTTCCTCATCGCTCAGCGCCACGCTGATGCTGTTGTTGGCCGCATCAATGGTAATGATATCGCCATCCTGCAGCAAGGCTATCGGGCCACCTGTTTGCGCTTCGGGGGTGATATGCCCTACCACAAAGCCATGTGTACCGCCCGAGAAGCGGCCATCGGTGATCAGCGCCACCTCCTTGCCTAGGCCGGCTCCCATTATAGCCGCTGTCGGCTTGAGCATCTCCGGCATACCGGGGCCGCCCTTGGGCCCTTCATAGCGGATTACCACCACCTCTCCGGGCTGCACCTTACCGGCCCCTATGCCCTCGTTGGCGGAAAATTCGCTGTCGAACACCCGGGCCGGGCCGGAAAAGTACAATCCTTCCTTGCCGGTGATCTTGGCCACCGCCCCTTCCGGTGCCAGGTTGCCGTATAGTATTTGCAAATGGCCGGTAGGCTTGATAGGACGCTGCCAGTCGTGCACTACTTCATAATCCTGCAAATCAGGCACCGTAGCCAGGTTTTCTGCCACCGTTTTGCCGGTTACGGTCAGGCAGTCGCCATGCAGCAGGCCCTTGTCGAGCAGCATCTTCATCACAGCCGGCACCCCGCCCTTGCGGTGCAGGTCTTCCATCACATACTGGCCGCTGGGCTTCAGATCGGCCAAGAAAGGGGTTTCGTCACTCAGGCGCTGAAAGTCCTGGAGGGTGAGCTCCACACCCACGGCTTTGGCCATGGCAATCAGGTGCAAAACGGCATTGGTAGAGCCGCCCAGCACGATGATCACCCTTATGGCATTTTCAAATGCCTTTTTGGTAAGGATGGTGCGCGGTAAAATATCTTTTTCCAGCAGGTTTTGCATAGCCTGGCCGATGGTGAGGGTCTCCAGTTGTTTTTCCTCACTCACAGCCGGATTGGAAGCGTTGTAGGGCAGACTCATCCCCATTGCTTCAATAGCCGAGGCCATGGTATTGGCCGTGTACATACCCCCGCAAGCGCCCGGCCCCGGACAGGCATGCTCAATTACACCCTGGTAGTCCTCTTCACTGATCTTGCCAGCTATTTTTTCTCCCAAAGCCTCAAAGGCAGAGACCACATCCAGCTTTTTCGATTTGTACTGCCCGGGCGCAATGGTACCGCCATACACCAGGATGGCCGGCCGGTTGAGCCGCCCGATAGCCATCATGGCGCCCGGCATATTCTTGTCGCAGCCTACCACCGCTACCAGGCCGTCATAGCTCTGAGCTTGCATCACCGTTTCTATAGAGTCGGCTATCAGATCGCGCGAGGGCAATGAATAGCGCATGCCGGGGGTACCCATGGAAATGCCATCGCTTACGCCAATGGTATGAAATACCAACCCTACGAGCCCCTGCTCGTTGATATGGGTTTTGATGGCACGCGCCAAGTCGTTAAGGTGCATATTGCAGGGATTGCCGTCAAAGCCTGTGCTGGCAATACCTATCTGCGGTTTGCGCAGATCTTCACGTGACAACCCGATGGCATGCAACATGGCCTGGGC
>WFNR01000056.1 GCA_015488485.1 Cyclobacteriaceae bacterium
CTCCATAGGGTGACTGACCAGTAATTACACCTTTCCCCATCAACGTCTCCGCAGGGACGTTGATGATTCTCTGCAAAAGCTTGCAATCTCCGTAGATATTCCCTATTATCGTTAACCTAAAGCCCCAGTCATGCCTTTAAGCACTACGATACCACCAAATGAATAGCAGCCGGCCTTGTTCACAATCAGCGTCCTTACAGAGACGCTGATTGGAAGCAATATATAATATTGACAGTTGAATACTGATGAAAACTAACTATTTAAAATTGCTTATAATTCAATTTTTAGTGATAGTGGGTATTGCTATTAGTACACATGCATTGTCAGAATATAGATATTTGAAAATTGCAAGTTATTTGCTACTTGTAATGTATCTAAGCTATCATGAATTCCAATATTTTCGAATTCATAACAAAAAAGCAGTGATTTTTTTTGTGAATATCGTGAGTATTTGGGTACTATTTGAAGGGGTCAAATATTTGGAATTTATATATGGCTTTTTACCTCGATTAGATGATGCACCTATATTTATAAGTTCTTCATTGTCTTTATTAGCTGTTTTCAGTTATCTTGGAATAATACTTGTGGCTAATTACGTGTACAATCTAATAATTAAGAAAAATAAACTTTAATCGTGAAGTAACATTAATTATGCCTTACTATCAGCATTTTCAACAGGGCATTGATAACTATTCCGCGTAAGGCAAAGATACGGTAGGTGGTTCTCAACAGCCCTAGGGTCTTCTCCCCAACAGCCCCTCCGACAGGCCGCTGATGATTCTTCCTTTCTTGCTCCATCAACGTCTCCGTAGGGACGGTGAGCACCCCCCCAACGGCCTTGCAGGACGGGCGGTACAGGCTGGCGGGCTATCTCATGAGGCAGAGCAGCCTTTTTATAGCGTGGGTCCTGGGTTCGGGCCCCAGGCCCGTCACAGTGAAAAATTTCTCCTGCTCAGCGTCTCCGCAGAGCCGCTTCTCAAAATCAGCGTTCCTGCGGAGATGCTGATAGGATGCAGTCGAAATTACACCTGCGGTAATCCATTCACGGGTCGATAAGCGCCAAAGTGCTTAGTTTTGCTGCGCTATAAGATAAAAGAATACCGTTGCGCTTATTAACCGTCATCCTGGTTTTTGTTGCAGTCCTGCCGGCAGCCGCTCAGGTGCTGGTAGTGCGCGATGCGGTAAACAAAAAACGCCTGCCCGATGTGGTGGTGTATAGTTCCTCATATAGTGAAATAACTTCGCTGGCCGGAGAGGTGCCGCTCACTGGATTTAGCATAGGAGATACACTGTTTTTTCAGCACCCGGCTTATTATACCTCTTTCCTGGTACTGCCGGCAGTGGACAGCGATATCGAGCATTTGCTTACCGAGAAAAAAATAAAGCTGGATGAGGTAGTTGTATCGGTAAGCCGCTGGGCCGAACCGGCCGGTGAGTTTCCCAACAAAGTGGTGGGGGTTACCACCAACGATATTGATTTTCTTAACCCACCCACTACTGCGGATGCCTTGTTCAACACCGGGGCCATTATGGTGCAAAAGAGCCAGCAGGGGGGTGGCAGCCCGATGATGCGCGGGTTCGCAGCCAACCGCTTGCTGCTGGTGGTGGATGGTATCAGAATGAACAACGCCATATACCGCAGCGGCAACCTGCAAAATATCATTTCGGTAGATGCCAATAGCCTGGATCGGGTGGAGGCGTTGTTCGGGCCCGGCTCGGTACAGTATGGCAGCGATGCCCTGGGCGGGGTGATTAATATGACCACCCTGCCGGCCCGGTTTGCCGATGAGCCGCTGATCGAAGGCAGCGGCCTGCTGCGCTATGCCTCGGCAGCCAATGAGTTTACCGCCCATTTCGACCTCAGCTACCTGGCGTCCCGCTTTGCTTCGGTTACCAGCCTGTCGTTCAGCCGCTATGGCGACCTACGCATGGGCAGCCAGGGGCCTGATGAGTACCTGCGAAAGCACTATGCCAGCACGGTGAACGGTGTTGACATTATGGTGCTGAACGAAGAACCGCGCTTGCAACGCCCCAGCGGCTATCAGCAGTACAGTTTTTTACAAAAATTGCGATTCAAAAACTCCACATACACCGATACCGAGCTCTCACTCTATTATTCCAACACCGGCAATATCCCACGCTACGACCGCCTGATTCAATACGCTGACAACGACACCCTCAAATATTCCAACTGGTACTACGGCCCGCAGGAGTGGCTTTTTGCCAAAATGGAGGTAAACTATAACCGTCCGGCTAGCTGGTACGACAAGGCACGGTTGCAGCTTGCCTACCAGCAGGCCCGTGAGAGCCGCCATGACCGCAAGTTCGGCTCGGCAATCAGGCGCAACCGCTACGAACAGGTGGATGTAGTAGCGGTCAATTTCGACCTGACCAAGGCTTTGAATGACCGCCACCATTTATATTACGGCCTCAATACCCAGTTTAACCGGGTAAGCTCTACCGCCACCACGCTCGATATCATTACCAACAACAAGATGCCGGCTCCCACGCGCTATCCGGACGGGGCCGTTTACAACAGTCTGGCGGCCTATGTTACCTACGAGTACAAGGCTTCGGAGCAGGTGAACTTCCTGGCCGGTATGCGCTATAGTCAGTTTTTCTTGCGTGCTGCTTTCGATACCACCTTTTATGACTTCCCTTTTAACGAAGTAAACCTGACACCCGGAGCTCCCAGCGCCAGTGTAGGGGTAGTATGGCAAGCCGGCAGCCACACCACCTGGCGGGCCAATCTGTCATCGGCCTTCCGGGCGCCCAATGTAGATGATGTGGGTAAGGTGTTTGATTCTGAACCCGGCCTGGTGATTGTACCGAACCCGGACCTACAGCCCGAGTATGCCTATAATTTGGATCTGGCCCTGGTACAGCAGCTTGGCAATTGGCTGCGCCTGGATATTACCGGCTTTTATACCTATCTGGATAACGCCATGGTACGCGATGATTTTCAGTTCAATGGTCAGGACTCCATCTATTACGATGGCGAACTTAGCAAAGTGCAAGCCCTGGTAAATACCGCCAGCGCCCGTATTTACGGTCTGAACCTATTGGTAGATGCAGATATCATGGAGTCGCTGTCGCTTAGTTCCAGTTTCAATATTACCTATGGGCAGGACAACCGCGGTCTGGCGCTGCGCCATGTAACACCTGCTTTCGGTACCACCCACCTGATATACAAAAACCACGGCCTGAAGTTGGATTTATATGCCAACTACAGTGCTGGTTATGCTTATGAGCAATTAGCTCCTGAAGAGCAAAACAAGCCACATCTATATGCTAAAGATGCCAACGGCAAACCTTATTTCCCTTCCTGGTTTACGCTGAACTTTTCATCATCCATGCTAATAGGCAGGTTTATACAATTTAACCTGGGTCTTGAAAACCTGCTTGATGCCCGCTATAAGACCTATTCTTCGGGGTTGGTGGCGCCCGGCTTTAATATCAAAGCAGGACTACGGGCATATTTCTGAATATTAGCGGTTACCGGCCTTTCATAAAAAACATTTACTGTTGAATTGTGATATTTACATAATACAATTATTTTTAGGGCTAATTCTATCAAAAATGACCAATACGCAAGAAGCTTTACTTTATCTGACCAATCTGCTGGTTTATTCCGATGGCACATATGATGATTCGGAGCGTCAGGCCATCCGCTATATCTGTAAGCAGGAAGGCATCTCGGAAGATGATTATGCCGGTTTTGAAAGAGATATTACCGGCCTTACAGAGAAAGGTTTGTATGATCGTGGCATTGGTTTGCTGGAAGAATGCAACGATGAAGACCGCCTAAGTGTTTTTGTTTGGCTATATAAGCTGGCTGAGGCTGATGGTAATATTCATGCCAAGGAAATCCGCTTCTTGCTGTATTCTATACGCAAGGCAGGCATTGAGTTTGATGATGTAAAACAAGCCGCAGCCACCTTACCGCCCATTCCGGTAGCCGGGTAGGCGAGCAGGGCAAGCAAACCTTAGCTCGGTATATTCAGTACAGCATCTCCTCCAGTTTTTTGGCTATCTCCATAAATTGCCTGGCCTTGTCTTCCTGTCCGAGGGCACGGGCCGTATGAGCCGCCTGATAAGCAGCCATATAGGTATCTTCATCCGGCTCAGTTGCCGTCAGGTTATAAAAGGCTTCCAGGTAGGCCAGTTTTTCGGCTGTGTGGGGTAGCTCTTCGCTAACCCGCACATAAATGCGTAAAGTTTGGCTGTATAAGGTGTCGTTTTGCAGATTCAGGTTTTGCAGCCACTCCAAGGCGTTGACAAAATGTTGTCCGGCTACCGGATAATCCCCGTTTTCGTAGGCCGCCAGTCCAGCTGCATTGCTGAGTGCTATCAGCGTGGTGTTCAGGCTATCAGGATAAACTTTCAGATAGAGACCGGCTGCCTCGGCATAGTGAGTGTAAGCCGATTCGTAATCGTACATTTCGGAGTAAATCTGCCCCAGGTCACGTGAGATAGTCAGGTAATCGCCACTTACCTTGCCCAGCTCGTCTTCGGCCAGTTGTAAGGCACGCAAGCCAAAGTCGGCCGCCTCTTCCAGATGACCAGCATCATAGAGGCGTAGCATTTTATCATAAAGATCTACGTAATCCTGGCTGTACACTTGTACGGCCATCAGTAGCCAACCGGTAAGTAAGATTTGTTTTAACATATTAAAATTTTGCTATAAAACTATCTTATTTTTTGATTCTGGCCCGGTATTTATCCAAAATTTTCAGGGTTTCGGCCAGAGGTAAGGCTTTTACCGTGCGGCCCTGTTGTCCCTGCATATCGGTTGCCATAAACAGTGAGTTGTAGATGGCCTCTTCGGTAGCTTCTACTACCGCCAGAAACAAGGGCGACATATAATCATTATACACCTGCGGAACGGTTTGTTCGCGCTCAGCGGGCGCATAGGGGATACGTACCTGCGTATTTGTGCTAAAGGCTATGCTGTAATCGCCACTACCATTGGAAGAAAAGGCACCTACGCGGCCAAAGGCCAGGAAGGAGCGCTTGGCCAGGCGCTGCAGATTGCGTGCCGAAAGTGGCGCATCTGTGGCGATAACGATCATGCAGGAGCCGTCAACCACATAGGGCACGTCTTCGGCCATATAGAAGTTGTGCAGTTCGCGGCCTACAGGCGCCCCGTTGATGGTGAGGATACCGCCAAAATTGGTCTGTACCAGCACGCCTACCGTATAACCGCCCTTATCAGCCGGTAGCACCCGGGAAGCCGTGCCGATGCCACCCTTGAAGCCCAGCGCCCGTGTGCCGGTGCCGGCTCCCACGTTGCCTTCGGCCACCGGGCCGCTACTGGCCTGCTGCAGTGCCTGCCACACATGCTCGGCTTGCACATGGCGCCCGCGGATGTCGTTGAGCCAGCCATCGTTGGTTTCGCCAACCACTACATTTATCGAGCGCACGGCCTCATTGCCCGGCTGTTGCAGCATCCAGCTAACCAGGGCATCGGCTACCTTCCAGGTGTTCAGGGTGTTGGTCAGGGCTATGGGGCTCTCGATATTGCCCAGCTCCTGTATTTGGGTGAAGCCTACTGCCTTGCCGAAGCCGTTGCCTACGAATACCGCTGCCGGTACTTTCTCCTGAAAGACATTGCCGCCATGTGGCAAGATTACCGTCACCCCGGTGCGCACGGAATCGCCTTCAATTAAGGTGGTGTGACCTACTTTAACACCTGCCACATCGGTAATGGCATTCCATTTGCCGGGGGTAAGGATGCCGGGCGCCACCCCGAAGTCACGGGCACGGCCTCGGGAGTCCTGGGCTGCCAGGGGCAGGCTGAACAACAGCAGTATAATC
The DNA here is from genome assembly GCA_015488485.1 of Cyclobacteriaceae bacterium. Classification (GTDB taxonomy): domain Bacteria; phylum Bacteroidota; class Bacteroidia; order Cytophagales; family Cyclobacteriaceae; genus S012-113. The sequence goes on from WFNR01000056.1 coordinate 5,818, forward strand.
ATTATTCTTAGCATATCAGAGAGGTTTTAGTTTGTTGGGGTTAAAATGGCGTATCAGGCTGCGCGCCAGAGCCACAGCCGGGTCAACAGCCGGCACACCGTGCAATTGCTCTTCCGGCAGGGCCAGCACGATTTCGGTGCAGCCTTTGATAATCAGTTCGGCCCCCTGCCGCACCAACTCCCCCGCTGCTTGCAGCAGTTGGGCGCGGGCTTGCGGGTGCACCGGATTGGTTTGCGCTTTGATGCCGTATTCGGGATGGTAGATGGCAGCATGTACCAGCACCTCCTGCATACGCGTATCCGGTACGATGGGCTGCAGGCCGGCTTGCCGCAGCGGCTCGCTGTAAACCCCAAAACGGTAACTACCGGTGGTGGACAAGATGCCTATTTTTTTGCTGCTGGGGTAATGTCGCTTGATAAAACGAATGGTTTCGGCAACCAGATTGAGCAATTCTATATTGACCTGTTGCTGTTGCAGTTGGCTGACAATCTGGTTGTATATAGTGGGAGCATGAGCGGTGTTACAGGCAATGCCCGCCACCGTGGCGCCTGCTGTGGCCAGCCGGCCTATCACCGCTGCCAGCGGGCGGCCGGGGTTTTCTGCTACCTCTCCGAGCAGGTAAGCCGTACGGTCGGGAATGGTGGCGGGCAGAGACAACAGTATCAGGGGCAGATGCTCCTGATCGCTGCCGGCCAGGGTGTGATCAAATACCTTACGGGCCAGGTCAAGCCCGGCATAAGGGCCTACGCCACCAACTATACCTATCATATCGGAAGGTTTTGCATACAGGAGCGAAGCTACGCAAAAAAGCACTAAGCGAAAACCACATTTTGATGACGGCCTATCTCTGGTAGAATGTGCATAAGCGGCTGACCGGTAGAATAGGCTTGCTAATCCCGGCACCTGGCATCAGGCGTCCCGCAGGGCCTACCGCTTTCTTCCCCATTAGCGTCAGCACAGGGCTGCTGACAGAATACGTGCCTGTAGAGAGAAATAAATATACATTGATATGTTTGAATTTCTAAAATGTTAATCCGGGAATTGTCATTAGAAAATCTAATAACAATTGACGAATTGAAAATCAATGGGTTACGAAGCTAATCGTATTATCCAAAAGGGATTTTCAATTGTCACGGTTAATCCTGACAAGTTATTGGTAAACAATAACTTCGTCAGCTCATGGCGATACTGCCAGAGCATGACAAGCTTCGCTTCGTCATGCCCGAAGGGTGCCAATGCATCCAGATCGCCAGCATCTGGGCAAAATTGTCAATTCTATTGACAATTTTGGGTTAATGTATTGATATTTTTTGCAATATATTTTTCCCATCAGCCTCTCCGCAGGGACTACCTCTTTCTTCTCAAAGCAGCCTCTCTGCAGGGGAGGCTGATGAAATGAGACTGGCCATGTTATTTTAAGCCTAAGCCGGCTTGAACTTCTGCCTTGTACCCAGCAAGAGCCACACTGGCATTTTTAATAATGTCCTCTAGCTGAATATATTCTCACAATATTGTTATCCATGATTTTGTAAACGAGCCGGTGCTCCTGATTGATTCTGCGAGACCAGTAGCCGGCAAGATTGTGTTTTAGCTGCTCAGGCTTGCCAGTTCCGGTGGTTGGGTGTTCGGAAAGTTCTTCGAGCAGCATAAGCAGCTTTTTGAGCAAAACTTTATTGCCGGATTTCTTATGGAAGTCAATATCCTTACTGACTTGATTAGAAAAACTAAGCGAATACGCCATTACAGGCCTAAAAGGTTTTGCAAGTCTTTCTTTTCAACAGTAGTGCTGTTGCCTTCTTCAAACTCTTTTTCGCTTTGCTTGATTTTGGTCACAAACTCAGGATCATAAGGGCTTTCCAAGGAATTCCTTTCCTCTTCCACTTTTATAAAATCCAGGCTTTTGATAAAGTTCAAAAAAACAGCCGCTTTACTGTCCTGGATGTCTAACGTTACTTTCATGGCGCCACTTTTTACTTTGTACAAACAAATATAACTAAAACAGCATTAACAGCCATTGCATCCCCATCAGCCTCTCCGTAGGAACTACCTCTTTCTTCTCAAAGCAGCCTTTCCGCAGGAAGGCTGTAGATAAAAAATCTCCGCTACTTACCGCTTCATTCACTCACAAAAAACCTTACTTTTGCCCATTCATTCAGGCCTGTATATTTTTATGAGTATAGCTACCAAGTACGACCCCGCAGCTGTAGAAGACAAGTGGTATGCCCGCTGGCTGGACAAGGGCTTTTTTCATTCCGAGCCCAACCCCGACAAAGAGCCCTATACCATCGTAATACCACCCCCTAACGTTACCGGGGTGCTGCACATGGGGCATATGCTCAACAACACCATCCAGGATGTGCTCATCCGCAGGGCGCGCATGCAGGGCAAGGAGGCCTGCTGGGTGCCGGGCACCGACCACGCCTCCATAGCCACCGAGGCCAAAGTAGTGGCCATGCTGCGCGAGAAAGGCATCGACAAGCACGACCTCAGCCGTGAGGAGTTTTTGCAATATGCCTGGGAGTGGAAAGAGAAATACGGGGGTATTATTCTGGAGCAGCTCAAAAAGCTGGGCGCTTCGTGCGACTGGCAGCGTACGCGCTTTACCATGGACCCCGACCTTTCCGAGGCGGTGATCCAGGTGTTTGTTGATCTCTACCGCAAGGGCCATATATACCGCGGGGTGCGCATGGTCAACTGGGATCCGCAGGGCAAAACCGCCCTGTCGGACGATGAGGTGATCTATAAAGAGGTGCAGTCCAAACTCTACTACGTGGCCTACCCGGTGGCGGGCGAAGACACCACTGTAACCATCGCCACCACCCGGCCGGAGACCATCCTGGGCGATACGGCCGTGTGCATCAACCCGCACGATAAGCGCTACAAGCACCTGCATGGCAAAACGGCCATCGTACCGCTGGTCAACCGCGAGGTGCCCATTATCCTGGATGAGTACGTAGCCATGGACTTCGGTACCGGCTGTCTGAAGGTTACCCCGGCCCACGACATCAACGACTACGAGCTGGGGCAAAAGCATAACCTGCCTTCCATTGATATCTTTAACGATGACGGCACCATCAATGAGGCCGGTGAGCTGTTTGTGGGTAAAGACCGCTTTGTGGTGCGCAAGGAAATAGTGCAGGAACTGGAGGCGGCTGGTCATCTGGTAAAGGTGGAAGACTATACCAACAACGTGGGTTTCTCGGAGCGCACCGATGCGGTAATCGAGCCCAAGCTCTCTACCCAGTGGTTTGTCAAGATGAAAGAACTCACCAAGCCGGCCTATGAGCATGTGATGAACGATGACATCCGCCTGGTACCGCCCAAGTTTAAAAACATGTACCGCCACTGGATGGAGAACGTGCGCGACTGGTGTATCTCGCGCCAGCTTTGGTGGGGCCATCAGATACCGGCCTGGTACCTGCCCGATGGCAGTTTTGTGGTGGCGCACAATGAAGAAGAAGCCCTGCAACTGGCCCGTGAAAATGACAATAATCTCACGGCTGCTGACTTGCAGCGCGACCCCGATGTACTTGATACCTGGTTCTCTTCCGGCCTGTGGCCCATATCGGTATTCGATGGCTTTAAAGACCCCGATGGACCCGATATCAATTATTATTACCCTACCAACGACCTGGTTACCGCCCCGGAGATATTGTTTTTCTGGGTGGCCCGCATGATTATGTTCGGCTATGAGTACCGTGGTAAGAAGCCCTTCCGCAATGTCTACCTGACCGGCATTGTGCGGGATAAGCAGGGCCGCAAGATGTCCAAATCGCTGGGCAACTCACCTGACCCGCTTGAGCTGATTGCCCGCTATGGCGCTGACGGGGTGCGTACCGGCATGCTGTTCAGTTCACCGGCCGGCAACGATCTGCTGTTTGACGAAAAACTATGTGAGCAGGGGCGTAATTTTAATAATAAGATATGGAATGCTTTCCGCCTGGTAAAAGGCTGGCAGGGTGGGGGGCAAGCCCACGAGCAGGATGAAGTGGCCATAGCCTGGTTCCGCGCGCGTTTTAATGAAGCGCTGACTCAGATTGAAGATCATTTCGCCAAGTTCCGCATCTCCGATGCCCTGATGACCACCTATAAGCTGGTGTGGGATGACTTCTGCTCACGCTACCTCGAAATGGTGAAACCGTCTTTCGGCCAGCCGCTGGCCACTGCTACCCTGGAACAGACTGTGACCTTCTTCGAAGAGGTGCTGAAGCTCATCCATCCGTTTATGCCGTTTATCAGTGAGGAGATCTGGCAGGGACTGCGTCCACGTACCGATGATGACTACCTTATTGTAGCCCCCTGGCCGGCTGCCGGTACGGTGGATGAAGAATTACTAAAGCAGGGTGAAATGGCCTTCGAAGTGATCAGCCAGTTGCGCAATTTGCGCTCATCAAAAGGGTTGTCTGCCAAAGAAAAACTGACTTTACTTATAAAAACGGCCAATCCGGTGCCCTATGAGCAATTTGGCGCCTTAATCCGTAAGATAGCCAACCTGGAGTCTATAGATTTTGTACAGGAAAAGCCTCAGGGGGCAGCTGGCTTTGTCATACGCAGCGATGAGTTTTATGTGCCGCTACCGCAAACTGTGGATGCGCAGCAGGAACGCCAAAAGTTGGAGAAAGAACTAGCTTATACCCGCGGCTTTTTACAATCGGTACAGAAAAAACTCAGCAACGAAAAGTTTGTCAATAATGCCCCTGAGCAGGTGGTAGCCAACGAACGACAGAAGCTGGCCGATGCCCAAGCGCGTCTCAAAGCACTGGAGGAACAACTGCAATCCTTGTAGCACCGGTAGCCTGCCAAATACGGTTTTGTAACCGGAGGTAACTTGCATGTTGCAACATTACATATTGAGTATGCCAAATAAATTGCACTTTAACAATGACCTAAATCAAGCCTGATGGATAGTCAAGCCTGGAAATGTTTATTTATAATCGTTCTAAATAAGTAAATTGTGCTAAACAAATGCTTGATTATCAACTTTTTAAATGATATTTCGTGATAAAAATCACATTAAAAAATCAAAAAAATGGTTTTTCAATCTCTTTGAAAAGAGAATAGTTAAAATGTAGATTTGTAGCGCTTAAAAGAGTAGCGTTTTTATTTATATACTTTAACCTAAATTATGTGGCCTAAGCAATATAATAAACGAGTGAGGAATTCTTTTGTTGTCCTGGCGCTCGCACTGACAACGCTCTTTTCTCAACCGGCTTTTAGTCAAGCCGACCAGGTACCTACCGATGCGGAAACCATTGCCAAAGGTGAGACCCTGTTTAAACAGAACTGTAAGGTATGTCATAATGTACATACCAGGCTTATAGGGCCGGCCTTGCAAAATGTTTACGATCGCAGGACTTTGCCCTGGATTTATGCTTTTGTGCAGAACTCATCGAAGCTGATTGCCAGCGGTGACGAGCAAGCAGTGCAGGTGTTTAATGAGAACAACCAGGTGCAGATGACGGCTTTCGACTTTCTATCGGAAGAAGAGATTCTGTCGATCATGGCCTATATCAAAGACCAGACCGACAACCCGCCAGTAGAAGAAGCGGCAGCGGCCGCTGATAGCGGAGCGACAGGCACTGCACAGCCGGAGGGCTTACCTACCTCTTATCTGAACGCCATTATAATAGGGGCGCTGATTTTGTTGGTGCTGTTGCTTATTGTGCTGTTTATGATAGTGCGCACCCTGAGTCGCTATCTGCGTCAGCGTGAGGATATACCGGAAGCCGACAAGGAGTTGGTAGAAACCAAGAATCCGCTGGCTATCCTGCGCAGCAAGGCCTTTATCGGTATTGTGGCTGCTGTTATTACAGCCTTTGTCGTAAAACAGGTGATTGACGGCCTGTATAATATAGGTATCCAGCAGGGTTATGCCCCCAAGCAGCCCATTGCTTACTCGCATAAAATTCATGCCGGTGACTATAAAATAGACTGTAACTACTGCCACACCGGGGTTACCAAGTCGAAGAATGCTAACATTCCTTCGCCCAACATTTGTATGAACTGCCACAGCAGCATTACCAAGGGTACCAATACCGGAACGGCAGAAATCGAGAAAATATATGCGGCTATCGAAAACAATGAGCCCATAGAATGGGTGCGAGTACATAACCTGCCCGATCTGGCTTATTTTAACCATGCCCAGCACGTAGCAGTAGGCAAAATAGAATGTCAGACCTGCCACGGCCCTATCGAGGAAATGGAGGTAGTACGGCAATATGCCAACCTGACTATGGGCTGGTGTATAAATTGCCACCGCGATACCGAACTCAATACCAAGGGCAACGGCTACTACGATAAATTGGTAAAACTGCACGAGCAGGAATCGGATAAGCCGTTTACCGTAGAGGCCAACGGTGGTCTGGAATGTGCCAAATGCCATTATTAATCTTGTTTGAAGATACTTTGAGATATATATAAAGCATGAAAGAAGCAAAAGAGAAAATATACTGGAAAGGTCTGGAGCAACTCACCAACGATCCGGAGTATGTCAAGTATGCCGACAAGGAATTTCCGGAATATCTGCCCGTAAATGGCGCTGATGAGGGTGAAGGCGCTACCAGACGTGATTTTCTGAAGCTAATGGGCTTTGGGCTGGCGGCTGCCACCCTGGCTTCCTGCGAGGCGCCCATTCGCAATGCTATCCCTTATGTAAACAAACCGGAGGATGTGGACCCCGGAGTACCCAACTACTATGCCTCTACCTTCTGGTGGGGTGGGCAATATGCCAGTGTAGTGGTAAAAACCCGAGAGGGTCGTCCCATTAAAATAGAAGGCAATGACCTGTCGGCTGTCTCAAAGGGCGGCACCAATGCCCAGGTAGAGGCTGCCGTGCTGTCGCTGTACGACAAAGAGCGTCTCACCGGTCCGCAAAAAGACGGCAAGGATATTTCCTGGGCCGATCTGGACAAAGAGGCCAAAAAGGCCTTTGCCGCTGCGGCCGCTGCCGGTAAGAAAATTTTGCTGGTCAGCAATACCATCATCAGCCCTACCTATAAAAAGGCCATAGAGGAGTTCAAGGCCAAGTACCCTACAGCCGAGTTGGTAGAGTACGATACGCAGAGTGCAGCCGGTATGCTGCAGGCCAATGAAGCCGATTTCGGTATCCGCGCTGTACCGGCCTATCATTTCGACAAGGCCGATGTGATTGTCAGCTTCGATGCCGACTTCCTGGGCACCTGGGTAGACCCGGTGGCCTTTACCAAAGGCTACAGCCGCAACCGCAAGCTGCATGACGGTAAAAAGACTATGTCGCGGCATTACCAGTTCGAAGCTAATCTGTCGCTTACCGGAGCCAATGCCGACTACCGCACACCGCTCAAGCCATCGGCCATCGGGCCGGCTATTCTGGCTTTGTACAATCAGATAGCCAGTGCCACCGGCAACCCTACGGTAGGTGGCGCCAAAGAAGCCCCTCATATCAAGCAGGCGGCTGCCGACTTGCTGGCTGCCAAAGGCAAAGCCCTGGTAGTGGCGGGAGCCAACGATCCGGCCGTACAAACGGTAGTCAACGCCATCAATCAAATGCTGGATAGTTATGGCAATACCATTGATTTCACCCGGGCCAGCAACCTGCGCCAGGGCGATGATGGCGCTATCGATAAGGTAATCAACGAATCCAATGCCGGCAATGCCGGAGCCGTGGTGCTGCTCAACTGCAACCCGGTGTACAACCATCCGCAGGGCGCTAAGCTGGCGGAGGCACTTAAGAAAGCCGATTTTACCCTTTCTACTGCCGACCGCAAGGACGAAAGCGCTTCTCAGGTAACCTATATTGCGCCCACCCATCATTTTCTGGAGTCGTGGGGCGATGCCGAGCCGCAAAAAGGCGTTTACAGCCTGGCGCAGCCTACCATATCACCGCTGTTCAATACCCGCCAGCAGGAGGAGAGCATCCTCAAATGGGCCGGCAACGACAGCGATTATTTCGAGTACCTGAAAAAGACCTGGCAAGACCAGTATGCAGCCGGTAAAGACTGGCTGGCGGCCCAGACATTCTGGGACAAGTGTTTGCAGGATGGTGTATATGAAGTAGATGCCGAGCCCGTTGAAGTGGCCTACAGTGGTGATGTACAGGCGGCCGCAGCCAAAGTGGCGGCTACTAAAGGTTCGGGTGTAGAGCTTACACTCTATTATAAGGTAGCCGTGGGCGATGGCACCCAGGCCAACAATCCCTGGCTGCAGGAAACCCCGGATCCGATTACCAAAGCTACCTGGGATAACTACCTGACCGTATCGCTGGCCGATGCCCGCGAGTGGGGTATCAGTGAAACCGAAGGCAAGGCCAACCGGGTGAAGCTGACGGTCAATGGCACTACGCTGAACGTACCGGTAATCATCCAGCCGGGACAGGCCAGAGGCACGGTAGGTCTGGCGTTGGGTTATGGCCGTAAGTCGGCCGGCCGTGTGGGTGACGGATTGGGTGTGGATGCCACCCCGCTGTTGGGTAAGAGCAACGGCACTATTTCTTATTATGTTACCTCAGGGGTAAAAGTAGAAGTAACCCCGGAGATGTATCAGGTGGCCCGTACCCAGACACACCAGACATATATGGACAGGGGAAATGTGATACAGGAAGCCACCCTGACAGAGTATCGCAAAAACCCCTATGCCGGCAGGGAGATACCACATGTAGCTACCTGGAAGAGCCCCGATGGCAAGGTGCGCCCCGGTGAGCTATCACTTTGGAAAGGCCATAAGTACAAAGACCACCATTGGGGCATGGTTATCGACATGAACGCCTGTACGGGTTGTTCGGCCTGTCATGTGGCTTGTGTGGCCGAAAACAACATTCCGGTGGTAGGGCGCCAGGAAGTGATAAACAGGCGCGATATGCACTGGATGCGTATCGATCGTTATTATAGCAGCGATGAGAAAGCGGTGGCTGCTGCCGATGGTGTGGTAAGCAACTACCGCGCTCTGGAACAGGCGGCCGAAAATCCGGAAGTAACTTTCCAGCCGATGATGTGCCAGCATTGTAATAATGCCGGTTGTGAAACCGTATGTCCGGTAGCTGCTACTACCCACTCTTCGTCTGGTCTTAACCAAATGGTGTACAACCGTTGTATCGGTACGCGCTACTGTGCCAACAACTGCCCTTATAAGGTGCGTAGGTTCAACTGGTTTAAGTACCACGACAACAAGCAGTTCGACAAGAACCTGGCCATGAACAATGACCTGGGTAAAATGGTGCTGAACCCCGATGTAACGGTACGTTCTCGTGGGGTAATGGAAAAATGCTCGATGTGTGTACAGCGCATTCAGTTGGGTAAGTTGCAGGCCAAGAAAGAAGGTCGCAGAACCAATGATGGCGATATCATCACTGCCTGTGCCGCTGCCTGTCCGGCCGATGCCATTGTATTTGGCGATATGAACGATCCGGAAAGCAGGATTTCCAAACTGCTGAAGATTAAGGATCAGGAAGGTGATTATGGTATAGACAAAAAAGTAGGTGAGCCGCGGGCTTATACCGTGCTGGAAGAAGTAGGTGCCAAGCCCAATGTGCTTTACCTCACCAAAATCAGGAATAAAGATAAAAAGGAGTCTCACGCTTAAAACAGATATAACAATATGCACGTTATTTCACCAATTCGTGAACCGCTGATCACCGGTGGCAAGACCATGGCCGATGTATCGGATGATATTTGCCGCCAGGTGGAAGCCAAACCCAGCAAATCGTGGCTAATGGCCTTTTCGGTAGCCCTGGCCGTATTGATAATAGGTGCTATCTCGGTAGGCACCCTGCTCTGGGAAGGAGTAGGTGTGTGGGGGCTGAATAAAACAGTAGGCTGGGCCTGGGATATCACCAACTTCGTATGGTGGGTGGGTATCGGTCATGCCGGCACCCTGATTTCGGCCATTCTGCTGCTATTCAGGCAGAAATGGCGTATGTCTATCAACCGCGCTGCCGAGGCCATGACCATCTTTGCGGTAATCTGTGCCGCCATGTTCCCGGGCTTCCACATGGGTAGGCTGTGGTTGGGCTTCTACTGGGCGTTGCCCTTGCCCAACACCTTCGGTTCGTTGTGGGTAAACTTCAACTCCCCGCTGCTTTGGGATGTGTTTGCCATCTCTACTTACTTCTCGGTTTCGCTGGTTTTCTGGTATATCGGCCTGGTGCCCGACTTTGCCACTATTCGCGACCGTGCCAAAAACAAAATTTCAAAAGCTATTTACGGAGCCCTGAGCCTGGGCTGGACAGGTGGCGCCAAAGACTGGTCGCGCTATGAATCGGTATCGCTGATTCTGGCCGGTTTGGCTACGCCTCTGGTGCTTTCGGTACACACCATTGTATCGTTCGACTTCGCCACTTCGGTAATACCCGGCTGGCATACCACCATTTTCCCGCCTTATTTCGTGGCCGGAGCTATCTTCTCAGGCTTTGCCATGGTGCTTACCCTGTTGCTCATTACCCGTAAGGTATTCCATCTGGAAGACTATATCACTATCCAGCATATCGAGATGATGAATATCATTATCATCGTTACCGGCTCGATAGTGGGTATTGCCTATATCACCGAGTTTTTCATTGCCTGGTACTCACAGGTGCCGGCCGAACAATATGCCTTTATCAACCGGGCTACCGGGCCTTACTGGTGGGCATATCTGAGCATGATGACTGCCAACGTGATTTCACCGCAGGTTTTCTGGATTAAGAAAATAAGAACCAGCCTGGTGGCTACTTTCATTCTGTCGATAATCGTAAACATAGGTATGTGGTTCGAGCGTTTCGTAATCATTGTTACCTCCCTGCATCGCGATTATCTGCCTTCGAGCTGGGCCATGTTTTACCCTACCAAACACGATGTGGGTATCTACCTGTTTAGCTTCGGTTTCTTCTTCACTGCCTATTTGCTGTTCTCCAAGTTTTTCCCGGTAGTGAATATGGCCGAGGTGAAAAGCATTTTGAATACCGATGGTGAAAAAGTAAAAGAATAAGATATGAGTGGACATAAATTTTCCGTAGGCATATTCGATCACGAAGACAAGGTAAAAGAAGCCGTCAAGGCGTTGCGTGGCGAAGGTGTAAAAATTGAAGAGGTGTATTCGCCCTATGCCATTCATGGTATTGACGACCTGCTGGGCTATAAGATGAGCCGGCTGCCTATTGCCGCATTCCTGTTCGGTATGACCGGCACCAGCCTGGCGTTGTTCTTCCTGTTCTGGACTATGGGCTATGACTGGCCGATGATCATTGGTGGTAAAAACTTTGCTTCACTACCGCCCTTTATTCCGGTAACGTTTGAGCTTACCGTGCTGCTGGCGGCTTTTGGCATGGTGTTTACCTTTTTTGTAGCAAGTGACCTGAAGCCCTGGGCACGACCGCGCATCTTCGACCCACGCATTACCAACGATAAGTTTGCTGTGGTAGTGGCTGTAGAGCACAACAGCAAGCCGCAAGGCGAGATAGAGGCCCTGATGCGTAATGCCGGAGCTGAAGAAGTAAACGAAAAGACCTATTAACCAAGAAAACTGATCAGGTATGAACTTGAACAAGATATATAGAGTAGCATTTCTGGGCGCAGTAGCCTCGCTGTTTGGCTGTACCGCCAAGGATGATTTTCCCGGTCTGGAATATGCGCCCAATATGTACCATTCGGTAGCTTACGAGCCTCTGAAGCAGATCAAAGACAAAGAGGCCGGTATGTGGGTGAACTCCTCGGAATATGAGGTAGGGGAGTACTACAGCTCCAATCCCAACAACCCACATGAAATGAACATGCGTGAACCGGTGCCTAATACAGTACGCAGAGGTAAGTATTTGCCCTATCGCATTCCCAAAGACAGCCTGGAGCTGGCTTCGCGTATTCTGAAGAATCCGCTTGATTCTACTGCCGAAGTGATTGCCGAAGGCAAGCGCCTGTACGGTATTTTTTGCTCACACTGCCACGGGACCAACGGCCTGGAGCCCGGGCCGGTAGGGGAGAAATATGCCGGGGTGCCGTCTTATCAGTCACCGGCACTAAAAAATATGACGCAAGGCCATATCTTCCATGTGCTGTCGCGTGGCAAGGGGCGTATGCCTTCGCATGCTTCGCAACTGAGCATTGAAGAAAGGTGGGAGATAGCCCGCTATGTACAAGTTTTACAAAATCAATAACCCAGCCTAACTGAGCTATGACAACATTTGACGAAAAATATGATTTTACCGCCAAGACCAAGCGCAACCTGGCTATCCTGCTGGTAGCGGGAGTGGTGTTGCTGGTTGCCGGAATATTCACCACTCAGGGAGGTGGCCATGAAGCTGCCGGAGAGCATGCCGGAGTGGCGGCTGCCCATGATTTGGTAGCCAGCACCACGATGGTGTCGGAAGGAGCGGCAGAAACCGGTGCTGCTCATCATGAAACTGCTACCTGGCTCAAGCGCTTGATTGCCGACCTGTGGATCAATAACATGTTTTTTGTAGGTCTGGGTATTATTGGCGTCTTCTTTTTTGCCATCCAATACGCTTCGCAGGCCGCCTGGTCAACTGGCATGTTGCGTGTATCGATGGCTATCGGCAACTGGCTGCCCATTGCCTTCGTGCTGATTCTGGGGGTATTCTGGATTGGCAAGCACGACCTGTTTCACTGGACACATGAATACCTGTACGACCCCAACAGCCCGCAGTATGACCCGATTATTGCCGGTAAGCAACCGTATTTGAATTTGCCCTTCTACCTGGCCCGTATGGTGGTTTTTCTGGTAGTATGGTATATGTTTTTTATGTACATGAAAAAACATGCCCTGGCAGAAGACCTGGAGGGAGGTGTGGATCACTGGAAGAAAATCCGCAGCGCTTCGGCCTGGTTTCTGGTATTCTTTGCCGTATCTTCTTCAATGGCCGCCTGGGATTGGGTGATGTCGATCGATACGCACTGGTTCAGCACCATGTTTGGCTGGTACACCTTTTCAAGCTGGTGGGTATCGGGGCTGGCCATGATTACCCTGCTGGTTATTTACCTGAAAGAGAAAGGCTATCTTTCGATTGTGAATGCCAATCACCTGCATGATATCGGTAAGTTTATTTTCGGTTTCAGCATATTCTGGACTTACCTGTGGTTCTCGCAGTTCTTGCTGATTTACTATGCCAACATACCTGAAGAAACCGTATATTTTGTAGAGCGGCTTACGACACCGCAGTACCGTTGGGTATTTTATTTCAATATTATTGTTAACTTCCTGTTCCCGTTCCTGGCACTGATGACGCGCGATTCAAAGCGTCATATGCCGATATTGAAGATCGTTGCTATAATCGTGTTGATCGGGCACTGGTTTGATTTTTACCTGATGGTAACCCCGGGAGTAATGAAAATGGAAGGTGGTTTCGGCCTGATGGAGATAGGCTCAGCGCTGATTTTCCTGGCTGCTTTCCTGTGGATTGTATTGGCCAACCTGGCCAAGCATCCGCTGATAGCCAAAAACCATCCTACTTTGGAAGAAAGTTTGCATCATCATATATAATAAAGATTTAACTAACAGACCATGAACCAATTGTTGATAGGCTTAGGTGTAGTTTTACTTTTTCTGATACTGGGTCTTTTATATAAGATCAGTGTCATGATTGCAGTGGCTAAGAAAAAGCCGGTAGAGCGGCCCGATGACAAGGCGAACAATATCAATGGCATATTGATGTTGTTGTTTTTGATATTCTTTGGTGGCTGGGCCTGGATTTCGGCTTACAATTCCTTTGACGATATGAACCTGCCGGTAGCCAGTGATCACGGCATCACCACCGATACGCTGTTTTGGTGGACGATGGGCATTACCGGCCTGGCTTTTATTGTAACCCAGGTACTGTTGTTCACCTTTTCATTCCGCTATCGCTCACGACCCGGCCATAAGGCAACCTTTTATCCGGACAATTCGCGTCTTGAAATGATCTGGACTATTGTGCCGGCTGTGGTAATGGCAGCTTTGGTATTTTATGGGCTGCATGTTTGGACAAATATTACCTCTGAAGCGCCCGAAGATGCCGAAGTGGTAGAGGTGATGGGTATGCAATTTGCCTGGCGGGTACGCTACCCGGGTGCCGATGGCAAGCTGGGCAAATACGACTACCGCAAAATTGATGCTGCCAATATGTTCGGCATGGATATGAGTGATAAAAACTCCTACGATGATTTTACTCCTCGGGAGATTCATCTGCCTAAGGGCAAGCCGGTGCTGTTTAAAATCCGCGCGCGTGATGTACTGCATAGCGCCTATGCTCCGCATTTCCGCATGAAGATGGATGCCGTACCGGGCATGCCTACGCAGTTCTGGTTTGTGCCCAACAAAACCACGGCTGAAATGCGTGAAGAAACCGGCAATCCGGATTTCAACTACGAAATGGCTTGTGCCGAGATCTGTGGCAGCGGTCATTTTACCATGCGTTTGGTGATAGTAGTGGATGAGCCGGATGAGTATGAAAAGTGGAAGAAAGAACAGAAATCGTGGCTTTCTAAAAACCCTGAGTACATGAGTCAGGTACCGGAGAACCTGAAAGAGGTAGCTTTGATCGCTTCCGGCCAGGATACTACCGGAGCCCGGTTAAGCGAAGCATCATTTTAACAGAAATTGAGAACGATAAATACCGAATACTATGGATACAGCTAATGCACACGTTGCCGAAGCACATGCAACCGAAGCACATGAGCACCATGAGCAAAGTTTTATTCGCAAATACATTTTTAGCGAAGACCACAAAGTAATTGCCAAGCAATTCCTGATTACCGGGATAATCTGGGCCTTTATCGGGGGAATGCTGTCTGTCTTCTTCAGGCTGCAACTGGGTTTTCCCAATATGAGCATGGAGTGGTTGCGTCCGCTGCTGGGCGGGTGGATTACACCTACCGGTCAGTTGGACACCGAATTTTATCTGGCTATGGTAACCATGCACGGTACTATTATGGTGTTTTTCGTGCTGACGGCTGGCCTTAGCGGCACTTTCTCCAACTTCTTGATACCCTTGCAGATAGGCGCCCGTGATATGGCCTCGGGCTTTATGAACATGCTATCGTACTGGTTCTTTTTCGTGTCCAGCGTTATCATGTTCATTTCGTTCTTTATTTCTACCGGCCCGGCTTCGGGTGGGTGGGTGATTTACCCGCCTCTGAGCGCCCTGCCGCAGGCCATGTCGGGTTCGGGTCTGGGCATGACCTTGTGGCTGGTATCCATGGCCTTGTTTATCGTTTCTACTCTGCTGGGTGGTATCAACTATATCACTACGGTAATCAATATGCGTACCGATGGTATGAGTTTCAGCCGGTTGCCGCTAACCGTGTGGGCTTTCTTCCTGACGGCTATTATCGGTTTGCTGTCGTTCCCGGTACTGTTATCAGCCGCCTTGCTGCTGATACTCGACCGTAGTTTCGGTACCAGTTTTTACCTGTCGGAGATTTATATTGGCGGAGAGGCCCTGCCCAACCTGGGTGGTAGCCCCATTTTGTTCCAGCACCTGTTCTGGTTCCTGGGTCACCCCGAAGTATATATCGTGCTGTTGCCTTCGCTGGGTATCACTTCGGAAATCATTTCTACCAACTCACGCAAGCCTATTTTCGGCTATAAAGCGATGATCGGCTCGATGATGGCCATCGGCTTTTTGTCGTTCATTGTGTGGGCGCACCACATGTTTGTCAGCGGTATGAACCCGTTCCTGGGCTCAATATTCATGCTGCTGACGCTGATTATTGCTGTGCCTTCGGCAGTGAAAGTATTTAACTATATCACTACCCTTTGGAAAGGCAATATTGTCTTTACACCGGCCATGCTGTTTTCCATCGGCCTTGTGTCTTTCTTTATTTCGGGCGGGCTTACTGGTATCTTCCTGGGCAATTCGGCCCTGGATATCCAGTTGCACGACACCTATTTTGTGGTGGCTCACTTCCACCTGGTAATGGGTAGTGCGGCATTCTTTGGTATGCTGGCCGGGGTATATCACTGGTTCCCCAAGATGTTTGGCCGTATGATGGATGCCCGCTTGGGGTATGTGCATTTCTGGCTGAGCTTTATCGGTATTTATCTGGTGTTTTTTCCCATGCACTACATAGGTATTGCCGGCTTCCCGCGCAGGTATTATTCATTTACTAATTTCGATGCCTTCAGCACCTTTGCCGACCTGAACACCTTTATTACGGTAGCGGCCATCATAACCTTCTTTGCGCAGTTTATCTTCCTGTTCAACTTCTTCTACAGCATATTCAGGGGCAAGAAGGCTCCGGCCAATCCCTGGAACTCCAACACGCTGGAATGGACTACCCCCATTAATCCGGGTCATGGCAACTGGCCGGGCGAAATACCCAAGGTGTATCGCTGGCCTTATGATTACAGCAAGCCGGTGAACAAGGAGTATGCTGCTAAGATGACCCAGGAAGAAATAGATAAGATGCCCGATTTTATTCCGCAGAATGTGCCTTACTCCGAAACGCTTGAAACCAACCTGCCGGAGGAGAATGAGAAAATCAAGCTGGAGGTAAAAGAAGACGATGATACCATCGTGGTGGATCCTGAAAAGTAGACAATATAAATTGGCAGTAACAACTACATATCAGCAATACAAGAGTAGCCGGGCAGCCGCCTTTCGGGCCTATGTGGAATTGATGAAGCCACGCCTGTCGTTGTTGGTGGCTTTTTCATCGGGCTTCGGCTATACCCTGGGCGCCACTTATTTCGATTGGCATGTGTTTACCATGTTATTTATCGGGGGGGTGCTGGTGTCGGGGGCTTCGGTTACCATCAATCAGATCATTGAAAAAGACCTGGATAAGCTGATGAAGCGCACCCGCAACCGGCCTTTGCCTACCGGTCGCCTGTCAGTAACTCAGGCCTGGCGCTTTGCCGTGCTTACCGGCCTTGTTGGTTTTATGTTGTTGGCTGTAGCTACCAACTGGCTTACCGTACTGATGTCGGCTGTGTCGCTATTGTTGTATGGCTTTGCCTATACGCCTTTAAAGCGGGTAGGCCCCATAGCCGTTTTTGTGGGGGCCATACCGGGCGCTTTACCGCCACTTATTGGCTGGGTAGCGGCTACCGGTACTATCTCGGAGGTGGCGCTGGTAATTTTTGCCTTGCAGTTTATCTGGCAGTTTCCGCACTTCTGGGCCATTGCCTGGGTGGCAGATGAAGATTATAAAAAAGCCGGTTTTAAGCTGTTGCCCTCGGGTGGTGGCCGTAATTTGCAAACAGCTTTCCAGATCATGATTTATACCTTGATTCTTATACCACTTGGTGTGGTGCCGGCCCAGTTTGGTATTACCGGCATCAACTCGGCCCTGGTGGTAACCATGGTAGGCGTGCTGTTTTTTGCCCAGACTTTTTATCTGATGAAACAGTGCATGCAGGGCAAAACCGATACCCGTAAAGCGGCCCTGTCCATTATGTTCGGCTCGTTTTTATACCTGCCCATTGTACAGATTTCATTTTTGCTGGATAAGATATAATAAGTTATGATTAAAGATATTCGCCTTACGGAAGTACCTAAAAAGCCCCTGTCGATGAACCCCAAGCGGTTTATCCTGTGGTTGTTTATGGTGTCTATCGTAATGGTATTTGCCGGCCTTACCAGCGCTTACATTGTGCGTCAGTCGGAAGGTAACTGGCTGCAGTTTGAGCTGCCGGTGGTGTTCTGGTTTTCTACGGCTGTCTTGCTGGTGAGTAGCCTAACGGCCCAACTGGCTTTCCGGGCCGGCAAGAAAGATAATTTTACGGCTCTGGGAGTATATCTGGGCATAACAGTAGTACTCGGCTTGGTGTTTCTGGCCCTGCAACTGGGAGGTTATGGTATGTTGGTAGATGAGCAGGTGCTCTTTGTGGGCAACCCGGCCGGCTCATTTGTTTACCTGCTTACCGGGGTGCATGGGGTGCACCTGATAAGCGGCCTTATATACCTGCTTATTGTGCTGGCGCGGGCCGTCAAGCATGAGGTACATTCCGGTAATTTGCTGCATTTGAGTTTAAGTGTGGCATACTGGCATTTTCTGGATATACTATGGGTGTATTTATTTGTGTTTTTATTGATTAACCATTAATATTTGTCAATGGCTTCTACAACAGTAACAGCAACAACAAACGTATGGAGTGGCGGGCAGTCGCCTTTCAAGGTGAGCTACGGCAAGCTCATGATGTGGATTTTCCTTCTGTCGGATGCCTTTACTTTCTCGGCCCTGCTGGTGAGCTACGGTATGATCCGTTACAGTTCCGAATCGTGGCCGGTGCCTGAAGAGGTATTCAGCGCCATGCCGTTTTATCATGGGTATGCACCGCTGGTTTTTGTCGGCATCATGACGTTCATTCTTATTTTGAGTAGTGTAACCATGGTATTAGCCGTAGAGGCCGGCCACCGGATGGATCGCAAAGGCGTGGAAAAATGGATGCTCTGGACCATCATTGGCGGCCTTACCTTCCTGAGCTGTCAGGCCTGGGAGTGGACGCACTTTATTCATGGTACCGGGGCTGGTGGCGCCAACCTGCAGTGGAATGAATACGGCCCTCCGGCATTTGCCGCTTTCTTCTTCTTTATCACGGGCTTTCACGGCACTCACGTATTTAGTGGTGTTGTATTGAATTATATTGTTTACTACAATACCGTGCGCGGTGTTTACGACCGCAGGGGTCACTACGAAATGGTAGAAAAGGTAGGTCTTTACTGGCACTTTGTGGACCTGGTATGGGTGTTTGTGTTTACTTTTTTCTATCTTGTTTAATCTTTAAAAGTGAATGTAATGACTGATATGGAAAACAATAATATAGTTGTACAACCGGTTGACAAGAAGAAAGTACGTCATTTGGTAAATGTAGCGTTGATTTTGTTCTTCGTTACGGTGGTGGAATTTATCATTGCCTTTACCATGGCTTCCGGAGGGCTGCGTACTACCATCTTTGTGGTGATGACCATTGTGAAAGCTTATTATATTGTATCGGAATTTATGCACCTGGGACATGAGGTAAAGCCTCTGCGCTGGTCGATCATTTTTCCGATGATCTTGGTAATGTGGTTGATAGCAGCCCTTATTATTGAAGGCAATTATATTTACCTTATTAATTTATTTAATTAATAAGGGTGGCATTTTGCTGACAGGTCAGGTATTGTAGTATCTGGCCTTTTTGTTTATGAAGCGATCTGTAAAAATCATTATTTTGCTGGTGGTGCTCACTTTACCGGGCGCCTTTTTTGTATTTCTGAAGAAATACGGCCACAATACCTATGCTATTCCCATCCAGCACGAGCAGGGTATTAGCTTGCTCGATTGCGAGAATAACTCAGCGCCTTTTCAGGCGGAAGAAAAGCTTTTGCAGACCTATGCTATCAAATTGCCCGCCTTGTTTTATTTTGATGACGGCTTTGGCCTGTACAACAAGCAACAGGTAGAAGAAACTTTACTGGCCTATGAGGCCATTGGCGTATATAAACTTACCTACGATAGCCTGATAGATGTACGTGCCGGACAGGCCAGACAGTGGCAACCGGCCGGCCTTAATGAATTTATCAATTGTGTGCTGGTGATGGGCGAGGACACCCGGCTGAGTGAGCCGGTGCCTATGAAAGTGGTACTACTTGACAGGGATCGCCATATCAGAGGGTATTATCAGGTAAAGCGCGGTAAGGAGCTGGAGCGCTTGGCCACGGAGTTGACTATCTTTGTCAAATATGAACTATAGGCCATGAACCGGAAAAAACTGTTGATCATTGCGATAAGTGTGTTGGTGCCATTGCTGGTGGCTGTTTTATTTGTATTTACCGAAACCGATAAATCGGTAGGTGACTGGGTATATAAACTACCGGCTCTGAATGCTACCATCAATTTTATTTGCGCTATCCTGCTTATTACTGCCCGGGTGATGATTGGCCGAGGCAATGAACAGGCGCATCGCAGGCTTATGCTCACGGCTTTTGGACTGGGGGCCTTGTTTCTGGTGTCGTATGTTTTTTACCATGCCAGCGTGCCTTCTGTTATCTATGGCGATATGAACCATGATGGCGTACTTTCGCAGGCCGAGCAGGCGGCTGCTGGTGGTTGGCGCTATGCCTACCTGTTTGTGCTCTTGTCGCATATTTTATTGGCGGTGGTGGCCTTACCGCTTATTTTGCTGGCAGTCTATTATGCGCTTAATGATCAGCGGGCAAAGCATCGCAAAATAGTGCGTTTTACTTTTCCGGTGTGGCTCTATGTAGCCGTTACCGGAGTGATGGTGTATTTGTTTATAAGTCCTTACTATTGATTAATTTTGCAACATGCGCACGATAAGAATAGCTCTGTTAACGGCAGTTTTTTGGCTCTTGGCCCGGACAATAACCCTGGCGCAATGTGCCATGTGCCGGGCTACGCTGGAGACCAATGTGAGCAATGGTGATGAAACCGTACTGGCGGCCAAATTGAATATCGGTATCCTCTACCTGTTTGCAGCGCCCTATCTGGTGGTGGCGGCTATTGCCTACTTGTGGTATAAAAACAGCCGCAAAGCCCAAACGACCGGCTGATTTTGACTATTTATTTTTGTAACTGGCTGGGGAGTGTTAACTTTAGTTGACACATTGCACCGTTTATGCTGAGAAAACCCGCTTTTTATTTCATAACAGGCCTGCTGTTGCTTGCTGCCGGCCTGTTGCTCAATAGCTGGAAAGGCGCCTATTATAACTCCCAGGCCTTCTTTATCCGGATGGTGGAAGAACGCCTGGAAGCGGAGTTGCAGCAATTGGAGCTGGATATGATTCCCGTGCTGGACAGCGTGGCCACTTCTTCTTTGTTGCGTTTTGGCAAGGTGCCGTTGCTGCACGATTATCCTTATTTTGTCTTTCGTAGTGATAAGTTGCTTATTTGGTCTGACTTTCATTTTGTGCCTCTTTATGAGCAAGTTAAGGGAGATTATGTGTTGTCGTTGCTTACTGCCGGCAACAGTTTTTACCTCATTCGCAAGTGGCAATCTGATAGCCAGACCGAGGTAGTATCTTTAATTCCTCTTTTTATAGACTACCCGCTAAAAAATAAATACCTGGAGCCTACTCCAAATGACCATTTGTTTATGGGGCATCAGGTGCGGTTTGCCGGTATAGGTGACCCCGGCTATCCGGTACGGGTAAGGGGACAGGTACTTTTTCAAATAGCTGAAGAGCCCGGCTTTGTATTTGAGCGCTCTCCGTTTAACTGGCTGTTGCTGGGGCTTTATACCCTGGCAGTGATCGCGCTGCTGCTGGCCGGCTGGCTTTTTAGCCGGCAGCAAGTGCAGCAGGGTGCCCGCTGGTGGCTGCCGGTTTATTTTGGGGCCGCCTGGGTTGTTGTTAAACTCTTGTTGAATTTCGCCCCCGTGCCATCGGTACTGGCCGGTTGGCAATTATTTGACCCGCGCTACTTTACAGTGTCGTGGTTTGAGCACAACTATGCCGATATGCTGGTCAATACGTTGGCTATCTTTGCCCTGACCTGGGTTTTCTTTGTTTATTACCGGCATCCGGCAGGGAGCTATAACTACCCGCGCTGGCAAAAGACTGTACTGGGCGTCTTGCTGATCTTTGTGTTGTCTTTAGTAGTCAATTATCAGTATTTGCAACTACGTACTATCTATTTCAATTCGCAGATTAGTCTGGATATTACCCGCAGCCTGCATTTCGATGCGTTCCGGGTACTCACCTTGCTGGTATTTATCTTGTCGGGAGCCACCACGGCTATGCTATTCCACCTGTTGTTCAGGCGCCTTGAGCTTATTGTCACATCTTTGCGCGAGCGCACCCTGGTATTATTGGTTGGTTCCCTATTGTTTTTGCTGTTTACTTATTGGGCCAATTTACCGGTTGGCAATCTGTTACCGGTTATGTTTTTACTGGTAGTTGTGTTGTGGTGGACAGGTATTCACCGCACTTTGCAACAGTTCACCCAGGGTATTACCCTGTATGTGCTGCTATGGCTGGTGATGATCTCCACTACGGCCGGCTGGAGTATTGTGCAGTTTGAGCAGGCGCGCGAAACCAATCGTATGGTGCGTTTTGCCCAAAACCTGGCAGCTCGTGAAGACTATCTGGCCGAGTTTATGATTAACCAGACTATCAAATCCATTCAAGAGGACCCCTCTATCTCATCCCGGCTGGCCAATCCATTTTTGAACAAGGACTTTATAGTAAAGAAAATCCGCAAAAAGTACATGTCGCGCTATCTTGAGCGCTACAAGGTGTCGGTGTTTCTGTATAACCAGACCGGAGAAGCCATTCCCGGATATGGTACAGCAAGCAATTATTTTGCGATCAAAAAGCGCTATGCCCTGCCTGAAAACCGCACCGAATACTCCGATATCTTTTTGTTGAGCCAGGATATCAGGAACCTCACCAGGCACTATGTGGCTTTTATAGAAATGCAGCGCTACGGTCGTACCACAGGTTATATTATTCTGGACTTCAGGCAAAACCGCCATACGCCACAACAGGTATATCCCGAGTTACTGGTTGACCACCGCTTTGCCGAGTATCAGAATAATGAGTTTTCCTATGCTATTTTTGAAGGGCCGTTGCTGGTACAAAGCAGCGGTGATCTTGATTATCGTTTTGTGGATTTGCAAAGAGCCTCTACCGCCAATCCCTGGTTTCAGGGTGGTTATAAGCACTATCTGCTGCCTGATCTTGAACACGACCTGATTGTGGTTAGCGCCCCGGCTTCCTTGTTCTGGCAGACCTTGTCCAATATAACTTTTCTGTTTGCCGTGCTCATGCTGCCGGTCATACTTTTACTAAGTGGCTTGCTGGTACGCATGTATCTACTCGGACAGTCGTTATCCTATACGCTAAAAATACAGTTGTTCCTCAATCTGGCTTTTTTTATACCACTCATATTAGTTACCGGTACTACTTTGAGCTTTATTACACGTTCTTTCAGGCAAACCCAAATAGACAATAAGCTGCTGGAGGCCAGACAATTGGCCGGCCAGATAAACAAGGAAACCGATGCCTATCTGGTGGACCCTGCCAAGCTGGATTTGCTAGCCGACAAGCTGAAGCAACTGGCAGGTTTCGGGCGTTTTGATGCCTCGGTCTATGGTACGGACGGGCGTCTGATTACCAGCACGCATCCGGCTATTTTCGATATGGGCTTGCAGTCGGTGTACCTCAACCCGCATGTGATGGTGCACCTGATAGAGAACCGGGAGGCCCGCACGGTAGAGCAGGAGCATATCGGTAAGCTGCATTATTTTACCAGCTATGCCGTGGTGCGGTCGCCCGGCACGGGTCGTTTGCTGGGGGTGCTGGCCATGCCTTTCTTCGGGGCTGAAAAAAGTATAGAGGCCAGTCAGCGTGAGGCGCTGGCTATGATTATGAATGTATTTGTGCTGGTCTTTATTATGGCGCTGCTGCTTACTTTCCAGACCTCCCGCTGGCTCACGGCTCCCTTGTTGTTGATCAAGGAGAAGATGCGTGAGACCTCCTTCACCGGTCGTAACCAGCCTATTGCCTGGCAATCGGATGATGAGATTGGCGAACTGATAAAGGAGTACAATCGTATGTTGGAGAAATTGGAGGAAAGCCGTGAGGCCCTGGCACGTACCCAAAAAGAGAGCGCCTGGCGTGAAGTGGCTCAGCAGGTAGCCCATGAGGTAAAAAATCCGCTGACACCCATGAAACTGACTTTGCAGAAACTGGAACGGGCAGTAGCTGATGGCACCAGACCGCAGGCTGAGCTGGTGGCTACCGTAAAAAATCTGCTAGGGCAATTGCAGGTGTTGAGCGATATTGTTACTTCGTTTAGTGAGTTTGCTAAGATGCCACTACCCCGTAATGAGAAAATGGACCTGGTGGCGGTTATCCGTGAGGTGGAAACGGTCTTTTCGGGTGATGAGAAAATTGACTTGCAGTTACAACTACCCGACAGCCCGGTATATATGACGGGCGACAGCAAGCTGATGAATCGCATTATAGCCAATATCCTTATCAATGCCGGCCAGTCGGCCCGTCCACAACAAGAACGTGTACATGTGACCATTAATCTGGAAGTGAAAGAAGACACACATAAGGTGCTGTTGGCTATCAGCGATGATGGCTCGGGCATAGCGGCAGAAGTGCGCGAACGGGTGTTTATACCGCGCTTCAGCACCAAAAAAGAAGGCTCCGGTATCGGCCTGGCCGTAGCCCGCCATGGTGTAGAGCAGATGGGCGGTACCATTTGGTTTGAGACCAAAGAAGGTACAGGTACTACATTCTACTTGCAGTTCCCGTTATCGGATTAAGAAATGAGTGGCAGGTTGACCATATTGTTTCTGCTGGCTGCCGGGACGCTTGCCCGGGGCCAAATAACGGACAACCGCAGGTGCCTGGATGTGCTGCCCGGCCGCCCTTTTACCGACAGCCTGACCATTGTGCCGCACAGCTTGCAACTGGCCGATACGCTGAACAGCGGGGCACGAATCCTGTCGGGGAATAAACCCAACACCTATGTGGTGCAGGCGCCTGATAATCAGCATACAGTACGGGTATGCTACCGGGTACTGCCTGCGGTATTGCACCGCACTTACCGGATGGCCGGAGCCGGTCTTTACGATTCTACCCGGCAGCAACAGACGAACAAGCAACAAGGGCAGCAACCTTTGCTGAGCAGGCGGGAGGAGTTGTTTGATCTGGGTGGTTTGAACCAGGGCGGCAGCATCAGCCGGGGTATCAGTGTGGGTTCCAACCAGGATCTGTTCGTCAATTCTTCCTTAAATCTGAACCTGGACGGCCGAATCAGCGACAACCTGTTTATCCGGGCCAATATCACCGATCAGACATTGCCTTATCAGCCCGAAGGCAATACTCAGCAGTTACAGGATTTCGACAACGTTTATATCGAACTCTACAATGATAAATTTTCGCTGGCCGGTGGTGATATTGTCCTGCAGAATCACCCGGACAGCTATTTTTTGCGCTATCGTAAAAACGTCCAGGGTGGGCGGGTGCGTGTGAGCAGCGGGCAGAGAGCCACATCGCTGGCCTTGTCGGCAGCCAAAGGGCAGTTTGTTTCGGTATGGGTGCCGGTGCAGGAAGGTGTTTACGGGCCTTACAAGATACCACCCCCACCGGCCGGGCAGTCTTTTGTTATCATTATTGCCAATTCGGAAAAGGTGTTTCTGGATGGCCGCCAGCTAACGCGTGGTTATAACTACGACTATACTATTGACTACAACCAGGGCGAGATTACCTTTACGAGCAATGTAGTCATTACCAACTACTCGCGCATTAAGATAGACTACGAGTATGCAGTGCGCAGCTTCGCCCGCTCGTCTCTGGCACTCAGCCACCGGCAGCAGCTAGGCAAGGCAGCGCTTACCTTTAATTATTACCGAGAGGCCGACAATCCCGATCGGCCTTTGTTTACCGAACTGTCGCCTGCCGACCGTGAAGTGCTGGCGGCTGTGGGCAACAATATCACTGAGGCGGTAGCGCCCAGCGCCAGGCCGGTGCCCTACAATACCGAACAGATACTCTACTACCTGGCTGATACGTTGGATGTCGCCAACCAACCGGTGCGGGTATATCGTTATGCTACGCAACCCTACGATACTGTGTATCAGGTGAGCTTCTCGGAGGTGCCGGCCGGGCAGGGTGATTACCGGATTAAGGAGTACCTGGCCAACGGCCGGGTGTATGAATGGGTAGGAGCCGGGAATGGCAACTTTGTAGCGTGGCGGCAGTTGCCGGTAGCCAACAAGCGCGAGATGGTGGACATGGGCATTAGCCTGCCTGTGGGTCGCTATGCTACGGTATATACCGAAGGGGCCTTCTCCAATAGCGATCGTAACCTGTTTTCACCGCTGGACAATGAGCGTAACCGGAGCTTTGCTTTGAAAGGTGGCTTTCGAGTGCAAAAGAAACCGGTCGCCTTGTTGCCCGGCTATAAGCTGGAGTCTGAGGCCGGTATTGAGTATCTGGATGCAAATTTCAGCCCCATTGACCGTTTTCGCAGGGTGGAATTCGAACGCGACTGGGGCTTTGTGCCGGTAGACTCGCTGCCGGTGTCTGATATGCTGCTGAGGGCCTCTTTCGGGTTGCAGCGCGATGCAGCCAATCTGTTGCGATACCGCCTTACTTACCGGGGCAGGGAAGAGCGCCTGCAGGGCTGGCAAAACAGCCTGGAACTGAACAAAACACTTGGCAAGCTACAGGTGAACAGCCGGGCCTTCTTTACCGACAGCAAGGTGGACGGCCGCCTGACTACCTGGCGTAAGCTGTTTGCCGAAGCTTTTCTGCAAGGTGGTATCCAGCCGGGCTATCGCTATATACTCGAGCATAATCTGGTAAAAACCGGAAGCGATTCTATTCTTTATACGGCCAACTATTTTGCTACTCATCAGGTATTTGTGCGCAACGATCCGGCTGCTCCGACCAAGTTTGAGCTCAGCTACAGCAACCGCGAGGACCAGGCACCGGTAGCAGGGGAGCTGCAACAGGCGGCTCGTTCGGACAACCTGCGTGCTACACTTAACACCCTGATTAAACAAAACCATCAGGTGCATTTGGTCTTTAACTACCGGCAGTTTGACCGTCTGCTGCCCGGCCGGGAGGAGGTGGAGAGCATCACCGGCCGGCTCGACTGGCAAGGTGATATGATAAAACGGGTGCTGCGTAGTGAGCTTACCTATGCGGTGGCCAATGCCCGTGTGCCTAAGCGTGAGTATGTATTTGTGGAGGTGCCCACCGGCCAGGGTACCCATACCTGGCGCGATGATAATATGGATGGGGTGAAAGACCTGGACGAGTTTTATGAGGCGGTGTATTTTGATGAGCGTAATTATATTAAAGTTTATGTCAATACTACCGAGTTTATTGATGCCTATGAAAACCGCTTTAACTACCGCCTGACCTATCGCCCTCCGGTGGTCTGGCGGCAAAAAGGTGGTGTGCTGGGGCTGCTGGGCCGGGTGTCTAACGTTACTTCCTGGACCTCCGACTACCGTACCACCGAAAACAGCCTGCCGGCTCGTCTGGTGCCCTTTTTGGGGAGTATTGACGAAGCACAGGTGCTATCGCTGCGTGAGGCATTGCGTACTACCTTTTTTATCAACAAAAGCCATCCGAAATTCGGGCTGGTGGCCAGCTATGCCCTTTTTCGTAAGAAATACCTGTACACCAATGGCTTCGAAGGCCGTGATGACCGTGAGTATAACCTGACCCTGCGCTGGAACCTGACACGGCAGTACAATCTGAAAATAAAGTCGTTGTCGGCCTGGCGCAACAACATCTCCGACTACCTGGCCGGGCGTAACTACAGGGTCAGAGAGCTTAAGGCGGGGCCGGCTTTTTCGTATCAACCAAGACCTACCTTCCGGCTGACGGGCAGCTATCAGGTTACTTTAAAAAACAGCCACAGCAACAGCGAGCTACCGGCAGCGGCTACCATCAACGAGGTGCTGGCTGAGGTGAAGATGGGCCGTGCCGCTCGCTTTCAGTTTAATGCCATGTTTAAGTACATGCTGATTAATTACGATGGTAATGAATTGTCACCGGTGGGCTATGAGATGTTGCAGGGGCTGCGGCCGGGCAACAACCTGCTTTGGACGGCCGGCTGGCAGCATAGCCTGCTTAACGGCTTGCAGATTACCTTTTACTATGAGGGTCGCAAGCCCGATGGCCGGCCGGTGATACATAGCGGCCGGGCCGGGGTAAGGGCGTTGTTTTAGTTCAAAATTGTCAATACTTAACAGCGAAAGGCGTAAAGCGGAGAAGTGGGAATGTGATTTTTGGCTCGTAGGTCGTAGCTCTTAGCCTGCCTTACCGCAGGTAGGCTGATAGCGGGCTGGGTCTCCCCTTTAGGGGAACGAGGAGGCGCGGGGGTGACGGATGTCTGAGGTCAGATGACAGAGGTCAGATGACTGATGTAGGACAAAATCTAATATCTTCAATCTTCAATCTGCAGTCTGCAAACTTAACCGCCAAGGGCGCAAAGAAGCACGCAGAGGACGCAAAGTGGGTATGCAGAGATGCGGAAATGCGGGAAAGCGGATTTTAGCCGGAAGCCCCCTGCATGGCAGGCTGGTGGATAAAAGCATTGTTCCCCGGAGTCGTTCCTGCCTGCTAGCACGCAGCCAAAAACCAAAGCGAGTAAGCCACGGATTTATTCCGCCCGCCTGAACGGAACGGGCAGGGGGTCTGCAAATAGTTGGTATTGGGACATCAAAGAGACCCCGGCCTGCCTTTGCAAACAGGAACAAGTCCGGGGATTGCGGGTTTTACAGTTGGCTTCGAGAGCCTCAGCCAACTACTTCGAGAGCCTGCCTTCGAGAGCCTGGCTTCGAGAGCCTCAGCCAGAACAGGCAGATGCCTTCGAGAACCTGGCTTCGAGAGCCTCAGCCAGAACAGGCAGATGCCTTCGAGAGCCTGGCTTCGAGAGCCTCAGCCAGAACAGGCAGATGGCTTCGAGAGCCTGGCTTCGAGAACCTCAGCCAGAACAGGCAGTACAGGCAGAAGGCAGTTCAGCGAACTCAACCAGTACAGCCGAATCAGCCAACTACAAATCTCAAATCATTGAGATTCCATCTTAACGGCAAAAGGGATTTAGCCCATCTGCTCTTTCAGCACCTTCATCAGGTGGTTGGCAAACACAAAGTCGTTGAAAGCCTTTTCTTTGGCATCGAGTACCTCCTCTTTGGCACCATCCCACACCTTGTGGCCCTCGTACATAAACATGATATAATCGCCTATTTGCATAACCGAGTTCATGTCGTGGCTTACTACTACGGTGGTGGTGTTGTATTCTTCAGTTAGCTCTTTAATCAGATTGTCGATCAGGATGGAGGTTTGCGGGTCGAGGCCGGAGTTGGGCTCATCACAAAACAGGTACTTGGAGTTGTTGACCAGCGCCCGGGCAATGCCCACGCGTTTTTTCATGCCACCACTTAGCTCGGAGGGCATCAAGTGGTTGACATTCTCAAGACCTACGCGCGACAATACATGGTTTACCCGGTCCTGTTTTTCATCCATCGGCATGTGGGTGAGTACATCGAGCGGGAAACGCACGTTTTCTTCTACCGTTTTGGAGTCAAACAGGGCGGCTCCCTGAAACAACATGCCTATTTCGCGTCTGATCTCAATCTGCTCATTGCGGTTGGCCCTGATAAAGTCGCGGTCATCGTAGAGTACGCTGCCTTCGTCAGGTATTTCGAGTCCTACAATGCATTTCAGTAGTACGCTCTTGCCGGTACCGCTGGCACCAATGATCATATTTACCTGGCCGGGCTTGAATACTGCCGAGATGCCCTTAAGCACTTCTTTATCGCCAAATCGTTTCGTTATGTTATCGATCTTAATCATAAACTTATACGGCTGCTAAAAATTCGGCCAGCAACTGCGCCAGCAGGTAATCGGCTGCCAGGATGGCGATAACGCTGTTGGTAACCGCACTGGTACTGGCCTTGCCCACCTCCAGGGCCCCTCCGGTGGTGAAGTATCCCATAAAAGACGAAATAGTAGAGATGATAAAGGCAAAGACAAAGGCCTTGATCATGGCAAAGGTAATCATGAACTCATTGAGCTGGTACTGGATGCCGTAGGTGTAGTCCTGCGGGGTGATAACGCCCGTAAAACGGGCCGCCACATAGCCGCCCAGCAGGCTAAGAAAAGCCGAGTACACCACCAGCAGCGGGTAGGTAAATAAGGTGGCCAGCAGCTTGGGTAGCACGAGGTAGGAGGCCGAGTTGATGCCCATCACCTCCAGGGCGTCAATCTGCTCGGTAATGCGCATGGTGCCCAGCTCACCGGCAATATTGGAGCCCACCTTGCCGGCAAAGATGATACCGATGATGGTAGGCGCCAGTTCCAGCAGCACCATATCGCGCACCACCAGGGCCACCACGTAGTCGGGGATAAGCGGGCTCACCAGGTTGTAGGCCGTTTGGATGGTGGTAACTGCCCCCATAAAAACGGATACGATGCTTATCAACAAAACCGAGTCGGTGCCGATCTTGACACTCTCGTCAATAAACAACTGCACATAGGTCCTGAACGACTCCCGGTTGGTAAACAGGGTGCCCAGAAAAATAAAATATTTGCCTACTTGTTTGATCAAGTTTCTTTCAGGTTTAATCTTCAGCCAAGATAGGCCAAATCGTAAAGTTAACCCGAAAAATTAAACTGAATTTTCTGCCTTTCATGCTCAAGAATACCAAAATTTATGTATCTGGAGATTTTTTATAGTCTATGAAAAGACAACAGGTGTTACAATGCGCAAAAATAAGGGACATAAATTTTGGCATTTTCAGGATTAACCGGGTCATGTGGACACTCCTTGCGAGTTTGTTATGAATAAAAATAGGGTTAACAAACAAAGCGGCTAAAAGTTACTTTTTGCCTTGGACCGGCACTAATAGATAAAGGGCGGCAGTAAATTTTGTTGGCGCTGCCGGTATTTTCGTCTTTTCTTATTGGTTGGTTTGTATTTTTATTATTAGCTTTAACAAACTGCGAACATGAGCAAAGCAATTGTAGTAACCGGGGGCACCAAGGGCATAGGCCGTGCCATTGTTTGTTTATTTGCCGACAAAGGCTTTGACATCATCACTTGCTCACGCAGCCGGGCCGATCTGGAAGGCCTGAAAGCCGAGCTGGAGGCTCGCCATGCGGAAGTATCTTTTGAATACCTGGAAGCCGACCTGGCCGACCGCCAGCAGGTACAGGCGTTTGTAGAGTTTGCCATGACCCATGCCGCCCGCATTCAGGTGCTGGTCAACAATACCGGGGTGTTTATACCCGGGCAGATACAGAATGAGGAGGAGGGTGTGTTTGAGCAGATGCTTAATACCAACCTGAACAGCGCCTATCATGTAACGCGCGGTTTGCTGCCGGCTTTGATCAACAACAAAGGGCATATCTTCAATATGTGCTCTACGGCCAGTATCATGCCTTATGTAAATGGAGGTAGTTATTGTATATCCAAGTTTGCCCTGCTGGGTATGACCAAAGTGCTGCGTGAAGAGCTCAAGGAAAAAGGTGTGCGGGTAACCGCCATAATGCCGGGGGCCACCATGACCGCCAGTTGGGCAGGCACCGAGTTGCCGGAAGACCGCTTTATGCCGGCTGCCGATATAGCGCATGCTGTGTGGGCTGCCTACGCCCTGTCGCCCCGCACGGTGGTAGAGGAAATCGTGATGCGCCCGCAGTTGGGGGATTTGTAAGAGAGGGTATCTGGTAGAAGTTGACCTGGCGCTTTTCTATCGCGTATCTAATGTTCCCGGCCGGATAATCGATCGGGCGCAGTTGCTGTTGCCTCTGTAAAGCCAAAAAAAATCAAAAGAATTTATAAAGGCAGAAAGGCTGCACTTTGATGTTGGTTCTTTGCTGACATAGCAAACTAAAATTATTGTACTATGTTTAATTTCTTCAAAAAAAGACGGACGAATCGCATCCAGGATGAAGATCGTTCGGTTAACAATAACAGAGGTAATGTTAACGGTTTTAATGGCGCTTTTAACAATCTTAGACCTCCCATTTTTTATCCATCGAACAAGCAAAATAATGGACAGGCACAAAAAAATGATGCTGATAATAACAAAAAGAAAGGAGGTTTATCCATAGAATACACACCTACACCGGAAGCCGGAGTGCGTTATCCTGATATGGGGCCTTTCGAAAAAAGGGAGATTTTTCGTCATGATGCCCGTAGAATGATCTACCATCGGGGCAGGCGTTATGCCATGGCCTATGTTGCCTCGGAAAAAGCCAAAAAGGTACAGGTGGAATTCCTGATAAGTGAATACAAGAGTATTGTGCAAGTAATTATTGCTGGCCTGAAGAAAGAGTTGCTCAAGAAAGAGGCGATTTATAAAGCCGGTAACGAGCTGATAAAGGAACAGTTGGAACCGATACTGGAAAATATGCGCACCGAATTGACTTATTTGCAGGAGCAGATATATCTGGCTGATGAAATGAAGGGTGAAGTAAGCCATGCCATTAAGGCCTTTAATCGTGGTTGGGAGTTGGGTGCAATGGAAGTTATCAGTGATGTTGATTTGAAAGCGCAAGCTACGGAGGAAGTTGTTTTACGTGAAGAAAAAGGTGACCTATGAACAAATTTATAGTATTTATGACGGGTGCCAAGAGTGACACCCTGCAGCGGGCAGGACATAAATCAATACAGCGTTATCTGACATACTCTTTGTTGATGTTTATCCCAATCGGTATTTGGTTTGGCGTGGTATGGCAATTGAGCGGCTTGTGGTATGCCGGTATCATTGCGGCTTTTGTGGTTTTTGTTTTTGACAGATCTATTATGAGCAACAGCAATTCACCATGGTTTAATGGTGGCCGGGCGCTCATTGCTATCATGATGGGGTTGGTAGGATCCCTGATAGTGGATGAAATATTTTTTGCCAAAGAAATTGACGATGCGCTTGATGCCAGGCGAAATGCTTATACCATGACCAATATGCAAGATACGGCTACTTCCGAAAATCCCAGGCTGCTGGCATTATACAGGCAAATAAAACTGGCTGAGCAAGATGTACAAATGTATTCCGAAGCCTATCAATATGAAACGAAGGTGCTGGGCGGGGTAGGCCCCCGGGCTGAAAGAGCCAGAAATGCCAAGCAGGCAGCCTTGGTAAGGCTTGATTCGCTTAACAATCAACTGACTCTTGTAAGCAAGGAAGAGGCGCCTGAGTTTGGTTACTTGGATAAAGCGCGTGTATTGTGGAAGGAAATAGCCAAACCATTTGGTTTTAACTTTTTTGTAGCGCTTTTGATTTTTGTCTTAGCTATTGTCCTCGAAATGATGCCTTTGTTGTTTAAATGGTTTGCCCCGAAAGTGTATTATGAAGATTTGCTGGATATGGAGGAAGATATGGCGCGCTTTAGTGCACATCAACGCCAGGTAGACAGCGTATTCAATAGCATAACCAAGGATATTTTTAATTAGCGCCCTTGATGTTTGTGTCATTTAAAGATTATTGATATATTTAATGGGTAATTATTGTCAGCTAACACATGCCAAGGTTACGTACGCTGGAAGTGATATTTGATTTCGAGATTGCGCCCTATGAGGTGCCGGCTTTTCGTAGTGCGGTAATAGAACTGGTAGGGCGCGAGCATGTGGCCTTTCATAACCATGTAGGCGACAACGGTTATCACTTCCGCTATCCGGTTATCCAATACAAACGCAACAGACGCAATGCCTCTATTTTTTGTCTTGACGAAGGGATTGAAGAATTGTATTCGCTATTTAACCGTAAAGGCAATGCTATAAATATAGGCGAGCAGCGCTACAACCTGCATCTTAAACACATTGCTATATCACAGCCTTTTATACAGGTTTGGGATAAAACTTTCCATTATCGCCTGCGCAACTGGTTGCCGTTAAGCCAGAAAAACTATCAGTTGTACAAAGAGGCACAAGGATTGGCCGAGCGGGTGGCTATACTGGAGCGGGTGCTGAAAGGCAATATACTGGCATTTGCCAAGGGTATAAACTGGCGGCTCGATAAGGAGCTGGAAGTGACCATAGATGATATACTGGCAGAAAAAGCCATTACCTATAAAAAAATACGTATGCTGGCTTTTGATGTGAATTTTACCAGCAATGCCTACCTGCCTAACCAACTTGGCCTGGGCAAAGGAGTGAGTAAAGGTTTTGGAGTACTAAGGCATGTACGCAAAAAAGAAGAGCTATAAATGAAGAAAGACTGCATGGAAGAAGAATAGAATTGTAAATAAACTTTTCGATTAACAAATGAACAACAATATTAGAAATCAGATTTATCTCGCAGCGTTGCTGCACGATATTGGCAAATTCTATCAACGGGCTGATAAAAACTTCTCTGATAAGTATAATGAGTTGTCTGACTACTCCAGTAATTTGGCCAATGATATATGTCCTGTCAATGACCATGGAAGATTTGGCTATCAGCATGTAGTCTGGACCAATGAATTTTTTGAAAGACAAAAAGCTATATTTGAACAAATACCCAACGTTAAAATTAACCCTTACGAAAATAAAAGTACCGAAAACCTGGTTACATTTGCCTGTAATCATCATCGTCCGCAGACCAAAGTACAAGCCATTATTTCCCTCGCTGATGCGTATAGTGCCGGTATCGACAGGACAAATGCTGAAGATTTAGAAGAAAAAGAATATGCCGGGAAAAATATTGAGTGGGGGAAAAATAGGTATAAAACAATACCTCTTTTCTCTATTTTTAACATTATTAATAAAGGTAATGGGAATTATGCTTTTCCGCTTGAGAAACTTAATGTATCCGAAAATATATTTCCCAATAGGATTGAAAAAAAGGAAGATGGTATTAGTGAGAAAGCGTATAAAAAGCTATGGCAGTCTTTCGTTGAAGAATTTAAACAATTACCAACTGACAGTTTCAATGGGTTCTCGGAATCTTTATTGTTCCTTTTAAAAAAATACACCTGGTCTATCCCTTCCAACACAATGGATATGGCCAATGTGAGTTTGTTTGAACATTTAAAGACAACGGCAGCTTTTGCACATTCCATTTACACATATTACAATGAAAATCCTGTTGATTTCAGTTGGAATGCTTCTGACAAAAAACTGAAAGTAAATGAAGATAAATATCCTGTAATGTTACTTGGGGTGGATATCTCCGGTATCCAGAAATTTATTTACAATATCGCCAGCAGTAAAGCAGCCAAAAGTTTGAAAGGCCGGTCATTTTATTTGCAATTACTCATTGATTCCATGATTCAAAGGGTGATCACCCATCCTGACATACAGGCCACCATCGGCCATGTGGTTTATTCCTCAGGAGGGAAATTTTATATGATACTTCCTAATACGGATAAAGTAAAAAAAGCATTAACGGAACTTAAAAATAATTTTGAAAAAGAATTATGGGAAGAACATAAAGGGAAGATATCGGTCAACTTCGGTTATGCCGGCTTTGCCTACCGGTATCAAAAAGTGGATAACAAATGGAAATCCTGGATAAATATCGAAGGCATTGAAGGCGATAAATATTTGCATGATTTATGGAAGACGGTGGCCGACAAAATCAACCTGGATAAAAACAAGCCGTTTCAATCTGTGTTACTTGAGAGCTGGGATGAATTTTTTGATGAAAAAAGCAAAAATTTATTAGCCAAAAAAGATGCAGAAATTTGCGCGGTGACCGGAGAAGAATTGGATAAAGAAAATAGAACCGTACTCGATAAAGATGCTGACGGAAATAAAATATATGTCAGTAAACCGGTATACGACCAGGTGGAATTGGGAACAGCTTTAAAAGATGTTGATTATTTGATAACATTTAAGGATCCTAAAGAAAATGCTGACTATTTGAATAACCGAGCACATGCACATATCAAAGTTTTAGGTATCGATCATTATTTATTTGACAAGAATGAATTGACAAAAAATAAAGCTGAGTTTAGAAAAATTTCCTCGGCCGATATGTCTAGGGTTATTAAAATAAATGACACTGAACATTTTCTTGTTGGAATTGGTGGTCAACAAATCAGTTACGGATTCCAGTTTTACGGAGGTAATGAACAAGCGTATTATCGGGATGATTTGGGTAAAGTAATTGTTAACAAGGTTAAAAAGCGCAGTTTCACTTTTGAGAAAAAAGAGGAAAAGGCTTTTGATGGGTTAACCCGTATTGATCCTAAAAATGAAGACTCGCAAACTTATCTTGGTATTTTAAGAATGGATGTGGATAACCTCGGTAATATCTTTATTAAAGGTTTTAATGAAAAACAAAGAAGTTTTGCCGCTTATGCTACACTTTCGTTCTTACTTGATTTATTTTTTAGCGGGTACCTTAACACCATTCGTAACAAAGAGGAGTACAGAGACTGGGTAAACATTCTATATTCCGGTGGTGATGATGTATTTGCCGTGGGGCGATGGGATAAACTTATTGAATTTGCCGAAGAACTTCGTCAAAAGTTTAGGGAGTTTACTGGTAGAGAGGATATCTCCATTTCCGGAGGAATGGTGGCAGTCAGGAATAAATTTCCGATTGCTAAAGCGGCTGATTTGGCTGAACATGCCGAAAAAGTAGCAAAAGGCAAATTTGAAGAAAAAAATGCCATTACCCTTTTCGGTGAGACAATCTCGTGGAATGAAGAATTTGATTTTGTTAAGAATTATAAGGAGGGATTTTATAGTAGGATTAAAAAAGAGAATGGTAAAAAAATGTCCAAAGGCATTTTGCATCGGTTGATGCTTTTTGCGCAGATAAAAAAGGACAATGAACGAAAGCTGATAGAAGACAAGTCATTTAAACCCGACCTGAGCTATAAGTGGAATACTGCCTATTACCTTAAACGCTTTTCTCAAAGACATAAGGAAAATAGAAAAGAAATATATAAGGAGTTTATTATAGAAAGATTGATGCATGACTTATTTACAGATAATGATACAAACCGTCATTACGAAAAAGTCGCATTAGCCTGCCGATGGGCAGAGTTAGCTTTAAAGCTTAAAGAAGAAAAAATTAATCGGAAACCTTAAAATTTTAAAATTATGAGTGATTGTATTGCATATCCGCAAC
Source organism: Cyclobacteriaceae bacterium (assembly GCA_015488485.1). GTDB lineage: Bacteria > Bacteroidota > Bacteroidia > Cytophagales > Cyclobacteriaceae > S012-113. The sequence continues at coordinate 42,241 of WFNR01000056.1, forward strand.
AAAAACTAAAAAAAGAGTGGATTCAAAATGAAATTGACGATTGCGCTGTTGAGTGGGCAAAATCATTTGGTAAGTATTTAACTACTACTGATGATCTAAATCCATTAACTACATCTCAAATACGCAAATTTTTTGGTGAATTAAAAAGAATTCAAGCTGCACCATCAAAGTACAAAGAAGATGTTCCTCTATTAAAAGCCAAATTAGCTTATGCAGTTGGTAGAGATAAAAAATCAAGAGGTAAATTTTCGAAGATTAGGTCTTTTTATACTGAAATTGAGAAAGGAATCGATTTTATTAGAGAAAACGAAGCAAATGACCTTTCTCGTTTTGTGAAAATTGTTGAATCCATTGTAGCGTATCATAAATTTTATGGAGGAAAAGAAAGTTAAACCCTGAAAATATGTAAATCATGAAGAAGTTAATTAAAAAATTAAAAATCAAGACACAGTTGAATGTCATAACAGGACTTCATATTGGCGATAGTAAAGACAATGTTGAAATAGGCGGAATAGATAATCCGATAGTAAGAAGGACAATAGATAATGTACCCTATATTCCCGGTAGTTCCTTAAAAGGTAAAATAAGATCGCTTTTGGAGCAAATTGCTGGAAGTGCAGAGGTGGGTGGCAATGCTAAGGTTAATGAATTATTTGGTTTTGCAAAAAACGATAAACCATCAAAGATAATTTTTCGGGATGCTTATATGGATACAAATAGTGTTCAACTTTTGGAAGAGTCAGACTATACCGATATGCCCTATGCCGAAGTTAAATTTGAAAATGTGATTGACAGAGTAAAGGGAACTGCCGAGCATCCACGCCAGATGGAAAGAATACCGGCAGGAGTATCTTTTGATGTTGAAATAATAATTAATGTCTGGTCAGATGATAATGAAGATGAACTAATTGAATTACTGGACAAAGGAATAAAAGCACTCGAGAATGATTATCTCGGTGGTTCCGGATCTCGCGGCTATGGCCAGGTTAAGTTTGGTGAGCTAAAGAAGGAGGTGGTTAGTTTCGATAATTACTTTGTTGACTAATATTATGCATAAATTCAAAGTTTATAAACTTCATTTCACCACGCCACTTCACCTGGGAGATGAAAGGGCGGATTATGACAATACATTATCGGTGTATCATTCCGACAGCATGTACGCTGCTATCACTTCCGTTTTGGCAAAAGTAGGGGTGCCGGTTCCCGATAATGGTGACTGGGGTTTTATAATCAGTAGTCTTTTTCCTTTTTACCAAAAAGGCAATAGTTCGCAAACAGTCTATTTTTTGCCAAAAATTAAAAAACAGGATGATTTTGCCCCTGAACATCGGAAAAAGGTAAAAAAAGTGGAATGGCTCGATGTCAAGTCTTTTAATGAATATATAAACGGAGAAAACTTATTTTCTACAGGATTTGACGAAGACTTGGTGAAAGGCACTTTTTTTACAAGCTCTGATATTGACGAAGGCTTCATTTCAAAAGAAGTGAACCCGAGAGTTACGGTTTCAAGGGATTTTAGTAAGGATGCCCGTCCTTTTTATATGGAACGCCTGTATTTTAAATACAATTCCGGATTGTACTTTATGGCTGTTGGAGAAAAATTTAAAACATTGGAAAAAGCTCTTGATATTTTAAAAGAAGAAGGCATAGGTACTGATCGTACAGTGGGTAACGGATTCTTCGAGTGGTCATCGTCTGAACTTGAACTCCAACTACCCCAAAGTGAATATGCTGCTAATCTTTCCCTGTTTATTCCAGAGTCAAAAGATGAAACGGCCGAAATGCTGGATGACGACCATGTGGCATACAATTTCCAAAAACGTGGGGGTTGGATAACAGACGAAGGGCTTAATACCTTTCGGAAAAACAGTATTTATATGTTCAGTGAAGGGTCCGTATTTAGAAAATTAGCTAATGAATTTGAGATTGCAGGCAAAATAGTTGATCTGATGCCGGCTCTTGATTATGACCATCTGGAAAAAGAGAAAGGCATTAAAAAACACCCAGTGTGGCGCAGCGGCAAGGCAATATTTATTCCAGTAAAAATTTAGGTTATGGAAGATTTGTTAAATAAAAAATACTCAGTTGAGCTGGAAGTATTAACCCCATTGCATGTTGGTGCGGGAAGTGAGAAAGACTGGATGAAGGGGGCGGATTATATTGAAGATAACGGAAAAATATATGTCCTTAATCAAAAAAAGCTACTAAAAAATATTTCGGTTGATGAGCTTGCCAATTTCTTAGTAGAAAAAGATGACCGCGGGCTAAAAAATAAAATTTCCGGTTCTCCCGAAACGGTATCTGATTTAGTTTTTAACAGCCCGGCTTCAACAGACAATGATATTAAAGTTTTTATAAAAAACGGCTTAACAAACAAACCGATTGTTCCGGGAAGTTCCGTAAAAGGAGCAATTTGCTCAGTTCTTTTTACTTATTTACGCAACAACCAAACTAATCCTGAGGCTGTTTTCGGCTCAACAAAAGATGGCGAAAACTTTATGCGTTTTTTTAAAGTTTCTGATGCAGATTTTGACGAAACAGCATTGGTAAACACAAAAATTTTTAATCTTTATGGAAGCACTCCTAACTTTAAGGGGGGGTGGAAACATAGTGGAAAGAAAACCACAGATGAGTTTCAAACAACTGGTTTTAATACTATTTATGAAGTATTGCTACCCGGGAAAAGAGGAATGTTAACCCTTGCATTATCGGATAAGGCATTTGATAATTTCTATAAAAATGGTCAGCCTCAAAAGAAAAGTGAAATTGTTCATAAAGAACCGTCACAAAAGTTATTTGCTATCATTAATCAACACACAAAGGCATATATCGATAAGGAAATTGCCTTTTTCAAAAAATACACCAACAATGAAACAGACAAAATTATCCATACCCTGGAAATGGTGAAAAACCAAATTCCTGCCGATAACTCTTCCTGCGTTTTTAAAAAGGCGGCCGGCAGCGGTTTTCATTCTATTACCGGTGATTGGCAATTTGATGATTATAGCGTTGACAAGGTTGAAGACAAGAAAAACAGGCAAGGTAGAGTGACCGGTCACATTGCAAAATTTAGGGGGAATAAAACTGCCAAATCCCGTAAAATAGCTGTCGATGGCGAAAATTTTTATCTGATGGGATTTGTGAAACTTACGCTGTTATCGGATGAGATAAAAGCAAAAAAAGAAGCTGAAAGGCAAGCCAGAATAGAAGAAGAAAAACAAAAAGAAGCCGAGCGAAAAGCCAAAGAAAAAGCAGAACAAGAAAGAATTGAAGCAGAAAAAAGAGCCAGGGCTGAGGCAGCCCGTAAAGCTGCAGAAGAGCAAATTGCAAAAGAAAAAAAAGACAGAGAAGAACGACAAAGATTATTGGCGCAACGTGCTGAAGAAGAAAAACAACGTCAAATAGCAAATGTAAAGCAGCGGGAAAAAGTAAAAAAACAGGGGCTGGCCGTATTAAAGGAGCAAACTGATTTTTATAAAGGCATTAAGTTGATAAAGGAGTATAAGAAACAAGTAGGAGGCTCAATAAAACCGGACCAATTGGAGCATATTGCGGAATTTGTTACAAATCTCTATAATCCTGATGATAATAAGTGGCGAAGCTTTAACAAGGCATACTGGAAAAATATTAAGCAGTTGGTTAATAAGGATATTGCCAGGCAATGGTTTGATGAATTAACCAACAAAAAATAAAAAGTATAATTGAAAAATATTCTCGTCACATCCCTTGGCACTACCTGGACAATTATCCCTGAGCTATTGGGTTTTTTCAACCATGTGGATTTCCCGTTTTACGATAACCACCCGGA
>WFNR01000057.1 GCA_015488485.1 Cyclobacteriaceae bacterium
GGTACCAAGCTGAAGTCAAACACATCGTTGGCCAGCATCACCAGGATTAAAGAGCTGATGGTAAGGATAATACCGCTGATACCTACAACTCCAAACCCTGGAATGGCTACCAGTTCTATGGCAATAAGCACCAAGCCTACCACAAACAGCACCAACTCCCAGTTGGCAGCCAGGCCGTTGAGGTAATAAGGGATAAAATAAAGGATAGCAGCCACAATGGCGGCAAAAATAGGGAAGCCCACACCGGGTGTCTGGAGCTCAAACCAGATACCACCAATAATGATCATAATCAGAATGCCGCTGAGCACGGGATTCAGGAAAAAGGCAATGATTTTCTCAATGGTGCTGAGCGAAAAATTGTCCAACTCATAATCGCTGATGCCATTGCGTTGCAAGATCTCCTCTATGCTGCGTACCTCGCCCTCACAAAAGCCGTGCTCGATGGCTTCGGAGGTGGTAAAAGTGAGCACCTGTCCGGCCTTGGTGACACCCGGTATCTCTATATCTTCATCTACCATTGCCTCGGCTATGTCGGGGTCACGGCCTTTTTCTTCGGCAGTGGAGCGCATGGTAGCCCGCATATACGACTGGTATTTGTCGGGGGCAGCCTCTCCCTGGCCCATCACCACAGTGGCGGCCCCCATGCTGGCTCCGGGAGCCATATAAATGCTGTCGCAGGCAATGGCGATGAGTGCTCCGGCCGAGGCGGCATCTTTGTTGATAAACACCCACACCGGTTTTTCGAAGTTGAGCAGGTGCTCTACAATATCCTTGGCATCGGTTACCAGACCACCGTAGGTGTCCATTTCGATAATCACCAGGTCGTAGTTGCCGTTGCGGGCGGCATCCAGGCCAAGTTCCACATAGCGGTTCATACGCGGGTCTATTTCCGCAGTAATATCCAGCTTGAGGATGCGGGTTTTGTGCTGGGCGCTGGCTGGTACGATTTGCCAGCACAATAACAGCATGATTATTGCCTTTCTTATAATCATAGCCCTAAAGTTAACGTTCTACGCATGATAGATTCATATGTAGTGACTACATGACCTTGTAAATAACAGATCATTTATAATACGGTTAATCACGAAAATACCAAAATTTATGCACCTCATTTTGTATTGTTATATCTGTTGTTCATAAAAATATGAATAAATCGCCAGATATATGAATTTTGGCATTCTTCGGCCTGAAAGGCGGAAAGTTCACCTGAATTTTCCGGGTTAAGTAAACTGTAGTTAATTTACAGGTATATTACACAGCCAACCTTTATTTTTGACCAGTTATGAAAAGAACACTCCGGCTAACCAACTTATTGATAGTTGTCTTCCTGACCCTTGGTAGCAGGTTGTATGGGCAAGCACCTGCCGGGGCGCAGGTAGAATACATAGATGGTCAGGCATATCTGATACATACCGTTAAACCCGGTGAAACACTCTATTCGATAGCCCGCCAGTACAAGGTATCGATGAATGCCATTGCCAAGGCCACCCCGGAAGTAAGAAAGGGTTTGTACGATGGTATGCTGATAAAAATACCGTATAAGGGCAAGCCGCAACCGGATACCAGAAAGCCCACCCAGCATGTGGTACAAAAAGGCGAAACGCTGTATAGCATTGCCCGGCAGTATGGGGTGCAGGTGGCGCAGATCAAGGCCTGGAACAACTTGACTACCAATGAGCTGGAGGTAGGGCAGGTGTTGACCATTGGCGGTGATATGCCTGAGGTGCCGATCGATTTTGTACGCGATGGTAAAAAAATACATGTGGTACAGGCCGGAGAGGGGCTTTATGGTATTGCCCGGGCCTACCGGGTTACGGTAGAGCAGCTTAAGCAGTGGAATAACCTGGCGGGTACTTCGCTATCCCTGGGCCAGGAACTGGTAGTGGGCATGGAAGACGAGCAACCGTCAGCCCAGGTAGTGGAACCGGAAAAGCCGCAACCGGACGCTGCCGTGCATATCGTGCAGCCGGGCGAAGGCCTCTATGGCATTGCTCGGCAGTATGGCGTAACGGTAGCCGATCTGATGGCCTGGAATAAGCTAACTGACACCGCGCTTTACCCGGGGCAGCGGCTGACAGTGAGGTCGTCAGCAGCCACTCGGAAGAAGCAGCTGCCACCGGTAACACAACAGCCGGCTGACCGGCATCCGGCAGCCATAGCCTACCGCTATTCGGTCACCCGTAAGCAGCATGAGTCGGGTGTGGCAGCCCCTATCGAAGGTGCCAACGAGGAGCATAGCTACCTGGCTTTGCACCGTACCCTGCCGCCTGGTACCATCATAGCCGTACGCAATGAGATGAACGACCAGGTGGTGTTTGTAAGGGTAGTTGGCAAATTGCCCGACACCGGCCTCAACGACCATATTATTATCCGCCTGTCAGGCGCAGCTGTCAAACAGCTTCAGGCTATCGACCAGCGCTTTCGGGTGGAACTGATGTGGTTAAAACCGCAATAATTTATGAAGGTTTGTGTCAACCTGTTTCGGGACGAGATACTGACCTCAGTTTTCAGGCCTCAGCCCTCGCGCACTCCTTATTCCCCTAAAGGGGATGTCCACCTGCTTCGTACTTCAAGCTTCTAGTCTACCCCGGAAAGCGAGCTTCGATCCTACTTGCGGCCAGGCAGGCTTGGAGCTAAAATCCCTATTTCTGCATTATGCCCTTAGTACACTTCTCTGTGCCCTTGGTGGTTAGGATTGAAAATGGCAAATCAACAATTATAGACATTGGATTTTTTTTCTATCCGCCATCTGACCTCAGTTTTCAGTCCTCAGCCTTGGGAAATCCCTAACATGTGTGGGCCGAAATCTACTAGACAGGAAGTAAATATATGATGCCAATAACTCCTAGCTCTTGGCCACTCCCACCAGCAGCATTATCCAGGCTGCGATAAAAGCCAGGCCGCCCAGAGGGGTAATGGCACCCAATTTGGTGATGCCTGTAAAGCACAGCAGGTAGAGCGAACCTGAAAACAACACGATACCGGCTATGAACGCATAACCGGCCCAACCAACCAGTTTGTGCTCATAAAAATGCAGCAATAGCCCGGTCAGAATAAGTGCCAGGCCATGATAGAAATGATACTTTACAGCCGTTTCATAGGTGTCGAGGCGGTTGCTTGCCTCCAGCATGGGTTTCAGGGCATGGGCGCCAAAGGCTCCCAGCGCCACCGCCAACGCCCCCAGGGCGCTACCGGTCAGGATGAATAATTTGTTCATAGCATACAGTTTCGTGCCCCGAAGATGGCTGTGCCAATACGTATCATGGTGCTGCCTTCGTCCAGGGCTATTTGATAATCATTGCTCATGCCCATAGAGAGCTCCTGCATTTTTACATTGGCAGGCAGCTCTTGCCGGGCCAGTTGTTGCCGCAGGTCGGCCAGATGCCTGAACTCCTGGCGTATCTGCTGCTTGTCATTGGTAAAGGTGGCCATGCCCATCAGCCCCACTACCTGTACATGCGGCAGTTCTTGCCAAGGGGCACTTTCGATTAGCTCGAAGAGTCCCGCATCACTAAGGCCGAACTTACTCTCTTCACGGGCAATATGTACCTGCAGCAGGCAGTTAATCACCCGCTGGTGTTTGCGGGCCTCCTTTTCGATAGTCTGTAGCAGGCGTAGGCTGTCAACAGCATGGATCAAATGCACAAATGGCGCCAGATATTTGACTTTATTGCGCTGCAGGTGACCAATAAAATGCCACTTAATGTCTTTGGGCAGGGCCTCATATTTACCGACCAATTCCTGCACCTTGTTTTCACCAAACACCTTGTTGCCGGCTTCATAGGCTTCCAGCAGTAGCTCGTTGGGTTTGGTTTTGCTTACCGGTATCAGTTGGCAGCCGTAAGGCTCCAATTCTTGCCAGAAACGTTGCAGGTTGGCGGCTATCTCGGTCATGAATTTTTGTTTACAAAGTTAGTCTTGTAATACATTGCTTACAAAAGTTGATTTTAGGAATAGCCATAACACAAACAAAACCAACGCCCAGCGCAGGTAGATATAGTAGAAATCGGTGGTATCCTTATAGCGTGTTTCCTTGATTTCGGCTTTTTCATAGGTGTCTATGCGCTTAAATACGCGCTCCAGCGCCTGGTTGTCCGACACCCGGAAGAACTCACCATGTCCAATGCGGGCGATCTCCCGCAGGGTGGTTTCGTCCAGGGTATTTTCAATATAATTGGGGCGGCCGAAAAAATCGGTACCGAAGGGTACCTTACCTTCACGCCCTACGGCAATGGAGTAGATTTTAATATTGTAGGCGCTGGCCAGCTTGGCAGCCGTAATGGGATCTATATTACCGGCCGTGTTGTCACCGTCACTCAGCAGGATAAGCACTTTCGATTTGGCCTTTGACTCACGCATGCGGTTGGTGGCTACTGCCAGGGCGCTGCCAATGGCGGTGCCACGACTTTCTATCATATTAAAATCCAGATCCTTGAGGTAGGCCTTAAGCAAATCGTAATCGGTGGTAAGGGGCGCTAGTGAGTAGGCATCGCCTGAGAAGATAACAATACCTATCCGATCCTGAAAGCGCCCGTTAATAAACTCAATGGCCGTTTTTTTGGCGGCCTCCAGCCGGTTGGGTTTAAAATCCTCAATCTGCATCGACTCCGATATGTCAATCACCAGCATAATATCTATACCCTCTGTCCATTGCTCTACTTTTTCATCGGTTTTTTGAGGTCTGGCCAGGGCAATGATCAGCAGCGCATAAACCAGCATGAGTAGTATATTGGGGATATGGCGCAGCAATACCGAGGGTGTCCAGCGTATCTGCTCACCGGGCAGGGCCAGGGTAAGTTTCTGGCCGAAAGCACGCCATACCAGCCACCGTAGCAGCAAGATAAACGGTATGGCAGCCAAGCCGATAAGCAGAATCTTGTTTTCCCACTCATAGCCGGTCAGGCGTTGCGGGGTAAACCAACTTAGTGAAAACCAACTATCAATGATCTCTTTTTGCATGGTGCAAGTGGTTTAGTTGGTCATGGTATTGGTCTGTGGCGTAGAGAAGCAGCTCCTCGAATACCTGCTTGAGGGGCACAGAGCGCTCTCCGGCATAAATATAGCGATCGATAGCCTTTAAGGCGGTAGCCAGCCGATCGTTGCCGGTAAGGGACACTATTTCTTTGGTGGTTAGCGAACTGAAAGGCTGGTGCATTATTTTTTGCAGATAGGCCTTCCAGAAAGCCAACAGTTCCTCTACCTGAATGGTCGGTTGTGCCAGCTTTTGGTCAAACTGCTTTACAAACAAGCGGTGCCAGCGCTTTAGCCGGTAAATCTGCCAGGCACTATGTATCTGCTTGCCGAAGCCGAAAATAACAATCAGTGCCAGCAAGGCCAACAGGCCGAGGCCAATCAGCAGGTAAGGGTAATTGAACTGCCTTTTTAAGGGTTGGTAAGTGGTATTGAGTTTTACCTGAACGGAATCGGGCAGCTCTTTAATAACGAAATCAAGCACTACGGAATCAACAGGCGTAAAAAAGAGGGTACTGTCAAATTCATTTACCCGATATACCGGCAGCCGCAGGTATTGTACCGTATCGAGCTCGAAGGTGGTAAGATAATAGACCGCACTGTCGCGACTTATGAGTGAGTCGGTGCGGGTGGGAAACCACTGCCGCCTGACCAGTTCAAAAGGGCTGAAATTGTAAAGGGAGTCGGGGAAAACCACAGTTTGCTCGGAGGGGTAGTCCAGCCACAACGAAAAGCCCACTTCCTTGCCCACCTTTATGGTATCCTGGTGAAAATAGCCGTGCGGTTGCAGGGGCTGGGTTTGTGCCACCAGTCCTGAAAGTAACCATACGAACAAAAAAATACTCCGCCTAAACACGTTTAATGGATTTGTTCCGTACTCTAAACATCCTGATGAGCTTGGGCACATAGTCCTCACTGGTGTCTATGCTCAGGTAGTTTACCTGGTGTTTACGACAAAAATGCTTCAGGGTGTCGGCATTTTCTACGTACGTTTTGCGCAAGTTTTGCCGGAAGTAGCGCGAGGAGGAATTGATCCACTTGCTTACCCCGTTCTCTTTGTCCCTTACTGGTATAATGCCCAGTTTGGGAATATTCGTTTCACGCCTGTCGCTGATGTGTATAACGATCAGGTCGTGTTTGTTGGCCATGGCTTTCAGGTTTTTGTAATAGCCTTCATCAATAAAGTCCGACAGCAATATAATTACACTCCTGCGCTTGATGGCATTCAGGGCATAGATCAGGGCTTTGTTCAGGTTGGTACGCGGTGAGCGGGGGCGGTGCTCATACAGGGCGGCAATTATTTCATAGGCATGTTTATTGCCCTTGGCTGCCTTCACATATTTTTCTTTCTGGTCTGAAAAAGTGATAAGGCCTACCTGGCTGGATTCGCGCAAAGCCACCAGGGCCAGCACTCCGCAAATCTCTTTGCCGATATCAATCTTCTGGTGGCCGGGGGCGCCTATCTCCTGCGAGGCGCTTATATCGATCAGCAGATATACCGATTGCTCCTTGGTCTCTTTATATTTTTTTACAAAGGTATGGTTGTATTTGGCCGTAGCCCGCCAGTCGATAGCCCGGATGTCATCGCCATACTGGTACAGGCGGATGTCTTCAAACTCAAGCCCGGTACCTTTGAATACCGAGTAAAAGTCACCCTGCATCTGCGTATTGATGGCTTTTCTGATTTGGATCTCGTATTTTCTCAGCTTCTTGACGAGCTCGCGCATCCCCGGCATAATTCATGCATGTTTTAGGGTGCAATATTATATTTTTGAGAGGTGAAAAAGTTGCTTTTTACCATAATTATATCGCTGGCCATGGCCTGCCACCACAATGACCTGCCGGAAGACATCATGCCGCCCGAACAGATGATCTCTTATCTGGTGGATTTGCATCTGGCCGAAGCTTCGGTGCAAAACCTGCGCCTGAAACGTGATTCTGCCAAAGTAATCTTTGCGGCCCGTGAGAAATATCTTTTAAAAGAACATCAAATCACCGATTCGTTGTTTATTAAAAGCTACAATTATTACCTGCGCCATCCCGATAAACTGGAGGAAATTTATGGTGCTGTGGTTGACAGCCTGAGCTTGCGGGAGTCGTTGCTCAAATAGCCGTAAAATGCATTACCCTGACAATATTGAAGAAAAGCTGGGGTTCGACCGGATACGGGCCTGGCTTGCCGATGCCTGTCTGTCGGAGCAGGGTAAAGCCAGCATAGCTGCTCTGGCCTTTAGTCACGACCGTCAGCATCTGGCCGATGAACTACGTCAGGTAGATACCTTCGCAGGCCTGCTGCGTGGGGGCGACCTGCCGGCAGCCGAGGACACGCTGACGGACATCAGTAATCTTTATGAGCAGGCCGGCAAGCCCGGGGGGCGGCTGGATGTGGAGGAACTCTACCGCATCTATGTGGTGCTGGCCACAGCCCGCCAATGGACGGTTTACCTAAAGGAGAAGGCGGCAGACCTGCCTGTACCGGATACCGTTAAAGAGCTCGTAGAGTTGGAGAAGGTGCTGGGGCGCTCGGTGAGCGCCAATGGTCAGGTGCCCGATACGGCCAGCAAGGAGCTGCGGCAGTTGCGCCAACAGCGGCTGTCGGAGGAAGGGGGCTTGCGCAAAAAAGTGGAGCAGGTATTTCGTCAGGCCAGTAAGCAGGGATATGTGCCTGAGGGCGCTACCGTGGGTGTTCGCAATGGTCGCATGGTGATACCAGTTAGTGCCGCCTACAAGCGCCATGTGCCGGGCTTTATTCACGATGAGTCGGCCAGTGGCAGTATTGTTTTTCTGGAGCCGGCCGCAGTATTGGAAGCCAATAACCGTATTGTCGAACTGCAACTGGCTGAAAAGAGGGAGATCGGCCGTATCTTGCAGGAGCTCACCACGCGGGTGGGCGGCCAACTGGCGGCTATCAAGGCGGCTAATGAGTGGCTGGCCGCCATCGACCTGCTACGTGCCAAGGCCCGCCTGGCCATAACCCTGGAAGCAAATTTACCCGCTCTGGCGGAAGACGGTATGGATTTACCCCGTCTGCGACACCCCTTGCTGGTGCTTGGGGCCGGCAAGCAAAAGCGCCAGGTGGTACCGCATCACATCACTCTTGACAGGCAGGAGCGTATCATGCTGATCTCCGGCCCCAATGCCGGGGGTAAGAGTGTGGCGCTGAAGAGTGTAGGGCTTAATCAGTATATGCTGCAATGCGGCTTGTTGCCTTGTGTGCAGCCACAGGCCAGGTGTATGGTGTTTAAGGATATTTTTATCGACATAGGCGATGAGCAATCGCTTGCCAACGACCTGAGCACCTACAGCTCACACTTGCATAATATGTCGGTGATGCTCAGACATGCCGGGCCGGCATCGCTGGTGTTGATTGATGAATTCGGGTCGGGCACCGATCCGGCTTTTGGCGGGGCTATTGCCGAGGCGGTGTTGGCTGCGCTGCTTGAGCGCGGTTGCTATGGCATTATTACCACCCACTTCAGCAACCTGAAGTCCTTTGCCGACAAGCACCGGGGAGTGGTGAATGCCGCCATGCTTTTCGATAGCGATAAGTTGCAGCCCCTCTATCAACTGGAAAAGGGCCGCCCGGGCAGTTCTTTCTCCCTGGTGATGGCCGCCCGGGCCGGCTTGCCAGAAGAAGTAGTGCAGGCAGCCGAACAAAAACTGGGAGCCGGGCAGATTAAGGTAGAGAAACTGCTGGCCCGCCTGGAGGCAGAGAAACAACGACTGGAGGAACAAAACAACCAACTGGCCGCCAAACTGGCCAGGCTTGAAAATGACCGGCAGCGCTATGAGCAGCTTTTGCAAGAGCTGACAAGCAAAAAGAAGGAGTACCTGGCCAAAGCCCGTGAAGAAGCAGCCGCCTTGCTGGCCCGTACCAATCGTGAAATAGAAAAGACCATCCGTCATATTAAAGAAAACAAAGCCGAAAAGCAGGAAACCAAAAAAGCACGACAGCGGCTGCAACGCCTAGCCGATGAGATACAACCCGTTCCTGAACCGGATAAGCAAAAACCGGTAGCTGCGCAGGTTATCAAGCCCGGTGACCGGGTGTTGCTCACCGATCGGCAGGTGGAGGGCGAAGTGGTGGCTGTTACCGGCAAAAAGGCCAGGGTGATGATCGGTGAATTGCAAACAGTGGTGCCGCTGGCAGACCTGCAAAAAATATCGGCTGTTTCCAAGCGCAAAGGGCATACTAAAAGGAAAGCCGGTAATGCTGCCCAAAAATTAAATGAGAAAATGCTACATTTTACACCGGTGCTGGATATTCGCGGTATGCGGGCCGAGGAAGCCCTGCCGCAACTGCAGCGCTTTCTTGATGAGGCAATTATGCTCAACCAGCCGGAGGTAAAGATTATCCACGGATTGGGCAATGGTGTATTACGCCAGTTGGTGCGCCAGGAGCTCAAAGGCTGGCCGCAGGTGAGCCGCTATGCCGGTGAAAACCCCGATCAGGGTGGGGAGGGAGTAACGCGGGTCTCTCTTGCCTAGCCAGGCTTTGGTTTTTTAAGTTAACAGCATGGCTGCCGGCAGGGCCGTTATATTGTCGCCAAAGGTCTGGATGTCGTTCTCTAAATCTGGCAACTCACTTACCAGGATTACTAATACATTTTTAACTTTGGTGCACGTAAAAACAGCGTTTGTGCGACAGAGTCTGAAAGCTGTAAACCGCCTCTCTACTCCAAAATATCCAGGAAAATATGGAATAGTATTCCAAAATATCATTGAAATTTCGGAATTATATAAGTCGAAACATGGTCACGTAAAGTTTTTAGGGGTTATTAGACAGGTATATTGCAAGAAAAGAAAAAAATAATTACATTGCTCCGTAATTACCTAACTTAACCCGCTCTACTATGGCTACCGAGAGAAAATTTGCCCAGGCCGGTATTACCAGGGCACCTTCGCTTAAGTTTTTGAAGAACCCTTATTTTCTTAGTTGGCTTGTATTATCCAGTCTCTTTACCCTGGCCTACGCCTATTATGTTCAGCATCTTGATTTTACTGGATATAATATCTGGCAGATTATGGGCCTGCTTATGGGTGAGTTTGTGGTAATTGCCCTGCTTACCGGGGTAGTTATCCTTTTTATTCACGATCGTTTGCAAAAGGACTATCCCGTACAGCGCATGTATCCGGTGATTATCTGGGGGCGTAAGATCCTGGTTAAAATGGGGCCGCTACTTCGGCAGTATCTTTTTTTGAACGACCAGGAAGAAACACCCTACAACCGTATCACCCGTAACTGGATCTATGAATCTGCCCTGGGGGTACGCAATACCATAGGCTTTGGCAGCCAGATAGATATGGACAAGGTGGGGACCACCCTGATTATGCCGGCCACTTTTACCAACACCAAATCGAAAACCGGTGAGGAGGTAGGGCGCTCCTACGAAATAAAAATAGGTGGACATACGGGCGTGGAGCCGGTGGTGATGAAGCACTTTGTCAATATCAGCGCCATGTCGTATGGGGCGTTGTCGTTCCGTGCTCATGCTGCTCTTAACCTGGGCGCTAAAATGGCCGGTATTATGCACAATACCGGGGAGGGCAGCCTGGCGCCTTGTCATGAGTATGGTGGGGCCGATTTGATTTTCCAGATAGGTACGGCCAAATATGGCGTGCGCGATGACGAGGGCAATCTCGATTATGACTTGCTGCGCCAGATGGCAGAGCACCCGCAGGTTAAAATGTTTGAAATAAAGCTGGCCCAGGGTGCCAAGCCGGGCAAAGGAGGGATGTTGCTGAAGGAGAAAATTACCCCTGAGATAGCCCGTATCCGCAAAATACCGTTGGGGCAGGATGCCTATTCACCGGCTCGTCATAAGGAGTTTTCCGATGTCAACGGCCTGTTCGATTTTATCGACCGTATTCGCGAAACTGTTCAAAAGCCGGTGGGCATTAAAATGGTGATTGGCCATACGGCCGAGATTGAAGATATTGCCGCTAAAATGAAAGCGGAGCCGGGACGAGGCCCGGATTATATTGTCATTGACGGGGGTGATGGAGGCACAGGTGCCGCTCCGCATGTGCTCAGTTCGTATGCCGGCCTGCCCATGAAGCAAGCGGTGGCAGTAGCTGATTGGGCCTTTAAAAACAATGGCGTGCGTGACAAGATTGTTCTTTTTGCCAGTGGCAAGATAGCCACCCCTATCGATATAGCCGTGGCTATGGCCCTGGGTGCTGACGGGGTGAATATAGCCCGCGGTTTTATGCTGGCGCTGGGTTGTATTCAGGCGCTGGAGTGCCACACCAACAACTGCCCTACCGGTATAGCTACGCAAAACAAACGGCTCGAAAAAGCCCTTGATATCGAAGCTGCTGCCAAACGGGTAGCCACCTATGCCAATGTGCTTTACAAAGAGACGCAGATGCTGGCCGAATCGTGCGGCTATGACCATCCCAACCAAATCACTCCGGACGACATTATGGTGGTGACCTCCCCCGGCCATTTGGATTACCTGTCCGAACTGCATGGCGTATCGGCTTACGAAGCCAGTGCCGAAAGGCGCATGGCTCGTGCCAAGCACATGACGGTGGGCGAAATGAAAATGAAAGGCGAATATTAACAGGTTTATTCTTAGCAAAACCCTGTGGTCAACTGGCTGAACTGCCTGTACTGCCTGAGGTTCTCGAAGGCAGGTTCTCGAAAGCAACTGGCTGAGGCACTCGAAGCCAGGTACTCGAAGGCAGGTTATAAAGAAAAGGCAGAAATCCCCGGCCCCCGTGCCTGCCTTGTAGCAGACAGGCCTGCCTTGTAGCAGACAGGCCTGCCTTGCCGCAGGCGGGCGGCTTGCCTGGAGCAAACAGGAATAAATCCGGGGATCACCTACATATTTGGAAAGCAGGAAAGGAGGCTGTGGCCTGTGTCTTCTACATGCTGAATCAGACAGTCCGATACGATCCCAAATAGTGAAGAAGTTTTGGGCTAAAGCCCATTTTTCTTTTTTTGCAACATATTCCTGCCCTAAAGGGCAGGGTGATTGAATTAATTACCAGAGTAGAATAATTCACTCTACCCTTTAGGGCGGGGTGATACAAGAAGCCAGATTATACCGGGGCTTTAGCCCCATTATACCCTCTGTGGTTAAGCTTGCAGATTTGAAAGCTGTCCACTTACCATCCTCAGTCCATAGCCCCCGCGCCCCCTTGTTCCCCTAAAGGGGAAGCCCCGTCCGCTGCGAGCCTGCCTTCGGCACGCAGGCTACGAGCCTCGAACTTCAAGCCTGCCCGACAGCAGGCGGGCTTAAAACCGCATTCCACATTCCCGCATATACGCATTCCCCCCTTAGCGCCCTTTGCGGATCCTTGGCGCTCTTGGCGGTTAAGATTGCAGATATGTGATTAATGATTTTAGATTTAGTTCGATATTCGTCATCTTACCTCAGTCTTCTGTCCTCCGACCTCCGTCCTCAGACCTCCGACCTCCTGAGTTTGACAC